>CAZUYI010000381.1:0-2643 GCA_964624095.1 uncultured Verrucomicrobiota bacterium
CCGATCCTGTGGAAGGTGATGGGCGTGGCCGGGGTGCTGGGGCTGGCCCTGGGGGGGCGGACGTACCGCCTGAAGTTCGGCCATCACGGCGGCAACCACCCGGTGCTCGACCGCGCCACGCGCCGCGTGGAGATTACCTCGCAAAATCACAACTACGCCCTGGCGGCCGAGTCCTTGGATGCTTCCCGGGTCGAGGTGACGCACGTCAACCTCAACGACCGGACCGTGGAGGGGCTGCGCCACAAGAGCGAGCCGGCCTTCGCGGTCCAGTACCACCCGGAATCGGCGCCGGGCCCGTCGTTCACGGCGTTCGCCGGGGCGCCGGTCTGCACGGACCTTGACCGGCTCGATGCCCACGTGGCCGTGCTGGGCGCGCCTTATGGAATCCCCTACGAGATGGGCCAGTGCCGCAGTTTCGGGGCGCCGGGCTACCTGCGCGAAAAGTCCCTCCGCTATGCTCGCGTGCAGCGCGGGACCTGCTCGCTCGACACGGACCGGGCTCCGTTCGACGTCGCCGCCCTGCGCCTCGTGGACTGCGGGGACGTGACCGGCGATCCGCTCGATATCCGGGGCACCGTGGACCGGACGACGGCCGCCGTGCGCGCCATCCTGAGCCGGGGCGCGGTACCCGTGGTGCTGGGCGGTGACGACGCCGTCCCGATCCCCGTGGCGCGCGCGTACGCGGACTTCGGCCCGATCGTCGTCGTCCAGGTAGACGAGCATCTCGATTTCGCCGACGAGCGCCTGGGCGTCCGCGAAGGATACAGCAGCCCCATGCGGCGCATGTCGGAAATGCCCTGGGTCGAACGCGTGGTGCAGGTCGGCCTGCACGGGTTCGCGCCTGCCGACCAATACCGCGACGCGGAGGCGGCGGGCCATGTCCTCATTACCGACGGCGACGTCCACCGGCGGGGGATCCCGTGGGTGCTCGATCAGATTCCCGCCGGAGCCCGAATCCTGATGACCTGCGATTTTGACGGGTTGGACCCGTCCGTCTGCCCGGCGGTCAGCCATCCCGAGCCCGGCGGCTTGACCTGGGAGGAGGCGCTGGGCCTGTTCACCGGGCTTGCCCGGCGCGGCCGGATGACCGGGATGATCTTCGCCGAGTTCGTGCCGGCCCACGACCACTTCGGGCAGGGCGGCCACGCCGCCGCCCGGCTGATTCTGGATACCCTCCATGCCATGGCCCAGGCCGGACAGTTCCACGCCGGGCCGGCCCAAGGGGCTCACCCGCACCCGCAGTGAATGTCCGCCGGCTGGCGGCCATCGCCGGCAGCGGAGCGGCTCCGGCCGGACTCAGCGGGGGCCGGGCCCGCCGCGCCGCCCGCCGCCTCTCAGCGCGCGATGCAGCGCGTCCGGGGACGTGAGGCCAATGACGCGCTCAATGTACTGGCCGAGGGCCTGGGCTTCCGACTCGCTGTACCCGAGATCCAGGCCCAGATTGATCCATTCCCGCGACCGCGCATAGTCCAGCATCGGCTCGATCGCCCGCCGGTTTTCCATCAGTTTTCGCATCGCCTGCCGCCGCTCGGAGGGGGCCATGTCCATCTGCATCTGGTTCATGAGCCGCCCGCTTTCCTTGAGCAGTTCGCCCATGCGGATATAGGCGGCCTGTTCTTCCGGGGTGAGGCGGGCGGGGTCCTGGTTCAGGAAATAGGCTTGCGTTTCAGCCAGCGCGGACGACACCGCCGCCCGCACCTGCTCGATCCGCTGCGTAATGGCCGCGTAGCGCTGGGGATCGTTTGTCCGCATGGCCTGCGCCCAATCCGACGAACGCCGCTGCTGCGTCCGCGGTTCCCGCGGCGCATTCGCCGCCTGATTGGTGCCCGGCCTTCGCAGTGAGGCAATCAGCGCATCCTTGGCCTGGACCTCCGCCTCCAACTGGCGAACCCGCATCTCCCAGCGGGCCGCCGCCCGGGCGGAATCCTCCCCGACACGGGTGGCCGCCGGCGCCACGGCGGGTTCCGAACGGGCGGGTCCCGCGCTGGCCGGGGCCGGCGCGGCGGGCAAGCGGGCCGGGCGCGGCCGGGGCCGGGCAGAGGCCTTTTCCGCCGCCGTCAAGGCGGCCTGCAACTCGGTCCGCTGCCCCCGGTAATGCCAGGCCAAGCCCGACACTGCCAGCAACCCGGCCAACGACAGAAGCGATACCAGACGGCTCATCATCGGTCCTCCTTGACTATGAATATGGAGTGACCTATATGGCGCTCCCGGTTACACCGCAGCGGGCCGACGGCATGCCCCCCCGGCTGCCACGACTGTGTCATGCCCGGGTTAGGCCGCTCCGGAATGATTGGCTGGCCGGGTCCGGGATTGACAAGCCCCGGCACGCCCGCTACAAGACACGGATGCATTGGGCTTCCCTGCTGGATACCCGCAGGCCCGGCGTCAAGGCGCTGGCCGGCCTGATCTTTATCCTTGGCGCCACCGCCGCGTGCCATGCGGCATTTTCGTGGATCGGGTATACCCCGACGGACGACGGGTTTACCCTGGCCTACAGCCGGCGCATGTTGGACGGCCAGATCCCGCACCTGGACTTCATCATCCTGCGCCCGTTCCTCTCCCCCGTCCTCCACATCCCATGGGTGGCCTGGGCCGGCGACTCGCTCTTCTGGTGGTCGCGCGCCTTTGTCTGGTTCCAGTGGG
>CAZUYI010000382.1:0-535 GCA_964624095.1 uncultured Verrucomicrobiota bacterium
CTCCATGCAGTCGGGCGTGTTCTACCCGCCGAACTGGCTGTTTGCCGCGCTTCCGACGGGTTCGCTTCTCAACGCCCAGGTGGTCGCGCACTTCTGGTTCGGCCTTGCGGCGATGCATGTTCTTCTGCGCCGCTGGGGCCGCACGCCCGTGGCGGCCGCGGTGGGGGCTCTCGCGTTCGGATTCTCTGGATTCGCGATTCTCCACCTGCAGGCGGGGCACCTGCTTTTCGTGACGGAGTGGCCGTGGACCCCGCTGGTTGTGCTGGCATGGGGGGCGATGCAGGGGGCGCGGCGGGGCGGCGGGCGCCGGCAGGCAGCGTGCCTCGGCATGGCCGCCGCGCTGGCGCTGCAGCTGCTGTCGGGCAACGCGCAGATCGTGTATTTCACGCTGCTGATTGTGGGTTGGATGCATGGCGCCTGGACGGCGTTCGCCCTGCGTCGCGGCGCGTGGCGCGCCGCGACGGGCGGAACCGCCGCGCTGGCCGCAGCGCTGCTGTGCGCGGCGGCGCTATCGGCTGTGCAGACGCTGCCCGTC
>CAZUYI010000382.1:545-2626 GCA_964624095.1 uncultured Verrucomicrobiota bacterium
GCTACCTGCCCGAAACGGCGCGGTCGGCCGGGGCCTCGGCGCAGGTCGCCGCCCAGCGCTACTACGAGACCACGAGCCAGCCCCCCTGGAACATCGCTGCGTCGGCCGCGCCGTGGCCGTATGGCGGCCTGCGCGGGGTGGCAGCGTATTACGCGGGGGAGGTCGACTGGGAGACGACGGCCTACGTGGGAGCGGCGGTCGTTCTGCTGAGCGTGGCGTGCTTCGCGGCGCCGCGTCTCGCGCCGCCCGCCGCATGGGCGCTCCTGGCGTTGCTCGTCGCGGCGTGGTGGATTGCCCTTGGCCGGCACGCGGGGCTGTATCGCCTTGCGTTCGATGCGCTCCCCGGCATGGCGCTGTTCCGCTGCCCGGCCCGGATGCTCTACATCGTGACGTTCTGTTTCGCGGCTCTTGCCGCCCTGGGCATGGACTTCCTGGCGCGCGAGGACGGCGTTCGGCGCGGCGCGGCGCGCCGCATGGGGTGGGTTGTGCTGGCCTTCCTCGGGGCATTCGCGGTCGTGTTCTGGCGCGGTCCGGACAGCCCGGCCTGGCGGGCGCTGATGGCGCAGCGGTTCCCGGCCGCGCCGGGCGTTCCGCCCGACGCGGAACTGGCGCGAGCGCTGTTCGGCTGGTTCCGGCTGAACATGCTTGGCGCAGCGGCGGTGGCGGCGGCGTTTGTCGCCGCGGCATGGCTTGCGGCGCGCCTGCGCCGCCCTGCGGCGGCCCGGCGGGCTGCTGCGGTCCTGGTCGCGGCGGAACTGCTGGTTTTCGCATGGGCGGGCAGGGAGACGTTCGCGCCGGACGCCGCGCGGTGGCCGGCGGAGCTGGAACGCGCGCTGAGGGCGCCGGGGAACAGGTTCCGGATCGCGAGCGCGCGCGAGGATGCCGACAAGAACCAGGGCATGGTCCGCGGGGTGCGGCACGCGTGGGGCTACGAGCCCAGCGTGAGCTTCCGCTACGGCAGCGCCCTGGCCGCCGGACAGGAGGGCCGGGAGATCTTCCCGGACCCCGTGATGTCGGCCCGGCGGGTCACCCCCCTGACGCGCGCCCTGGGGGCGAGGTTCCTGCTTGCGCCGGCCGGGGAGACGTCGGCCGGCGCCGCGTGGCGCCTGCGCGCGCGCTCGGCGACATGGACTCTCCACGAGGACGCGGAGGCCCTGCCGCGGGGGTTCGTCGTGGCGCGTTCGCGGACGGTAGCTCCCGCGGAGGCGGCGCGGCTGGCCAACCGCGCGGATTTCGAGCCGACGCGAACCGTGCTGATCGAGGCTCCGCCGCCGGCCGGTTTCGAGGAAGCGGCGGGCGGAGGCCCGCATTCGCCGGGGACTGCCGCGATCCTGCGCGACGCCAACGCGGCGGTGGACGCAGAGGCGGACCTTGCTGCGCCGGGTTGGTTTGTCCTGATGGACCAGGCGTTGCCGGGGTGGACGGCGACGGTGGACGGCCGGCCGGCGGGGATTTGGCGGGCCAACGCGGTGGGACGCGCGCTGCCGCTGGCGGCTGGGCGTCACCGGATCGAGATGCGTTACCGGGCGCCGGGTCTCGCGGCGGGGGCATGGATCTCGGGCGCGGCATGGGCGGGATGGTTCGGCGCCGCCCTGCTGCTGCGCCGAGGGCGGAAGTCCTGCCCGGCGGCGGAGGGGGCCGGCGCATGGGATCGCGGGGACGCCGCCTGAAGAGCAGCGGGTGGGGCTGGCGCGGCGGCGGGAACAGGAACGCCCTGCCCGTGCTGCAGGAGCGACAAGACGCCCTTCCCGGCCAGGCAGGGTAGGGCCGGCTCGCCGAGCCGGCCGAAGAAGCGGGGGGGCCCCTTCCCCACGTCCCCGCTCGTAGTTCCGCGTTTACGCGGTCCCCCCCGGGTGGGCCGCCTGAAGGCGGGACTGCGAACGGGGCTGGCGGGCATGGCCGCGCCCTGTCCCTATGCGGGGCCGGCTGGGCGCATTGCGTTGTCTCGTGCCGGGGCAGGCCGGCTCTGCAATGCGGACAGGAACCGGCCGGCGGAGGCGTCCCTCAGCCCGCGCAGGCGGGCTTTGCCGCTTCAGCGGTCTTGCATTAGCACCGGCCTTCAGGCCGGTGTCCCCGGACGT
>CAZUYI010000383.1:0-2618 GCA_964624095.1 uncultured Verrucomicrobiota bacterium
CTGCGCCGCATCGGCGGCGAGTACGGCGCCACCACCCAGCGCCCGCGGCGCTGCGGCTGGCTGGACTTGGTCCAGCTCCGGCACGCGGTCCGCATCAACAGCCTCGACGGGCTCATCCTCACCAAGCTCGATGTGTTCGACGGCTTCGACCGGATCGCCGTCTGCACGGCCTACCGCTGCGGCGGCCGGCGCTGCGAAGGGTGGCCGGTCAGCCTGGCCCAGGCCCAGGCGGCCGAGCCGGTCTACGAGTGGGTTCCCGGCTGGCTGCGGCCCACGACGGGCGCCGCTTCGTTCCGGGGCCTGCCGGCCGCCGCGCGGGCCTATGTCCGGATGATCGAGCGCCACCTGGATATCCCGGTGGTCATGGTGTCAGTCGGCCAGGATCGCAAACAGTTGATTGTGCGCCGCCCGGCGTTCTAGCAAGGCCGCGGGGCCGGTCCGCGCCAGGCCGGCGAGGAGGTGCGCATGTGCGGCAGTGTGGGGGATGTCGGGCCGCGCGCCGCCGCCGGCGTCCTGCTGGACGGCCTGCTGCGGATCGACTACCGCGGCTGCGATTCGGCGGGCCTGGCCCTGTTCGAGGCGCGGCGCGGCCTCCTGGCCTGCCACGTGGCGCGCCGGCGCGGGTGCGCCATTGACCAGCCCCGCACCCTGGCCGAGTCCGTAACGGTGGAGTAGGGAGGGGGTGCCGTGGCACTGCCGGCCATTCCGGGATACGACATGCTCGGCACGCTGGGCGAGGGCGGCATGGGCTGCGTGTTCCTGGCGCGGCAGCGCTCGCTGGACCGGCTTGTGGCCGTCAAGCTCCTGCCGTCGGAACTGGCCGAAGATGCCTGTTATGTGAGGCGGTTCCGCCAGGAAGCCCAGGCGGCCGCCCTGCTCAAGCATCCCAACATCGTGCAGATTTACGACGCCGGCGAGGCGGCGGGGCGCTATTATTTCGTCATGGAATATGTCGCCGGCGAGACCGCCGGACGGCGCGTCGCCCGCAAGTCCCGCCTGGATGAGGCCAGCGCCCTCCTGATCGCCGAGGCCGTGGCGGTGGCCCTGGAACACGCCTGGTCGGAAGCCGGGCTCGTGCACCGCGATGTCAAGCCGGACAACATCCTCATTGACGGCGACGGCACGGTCAAGGTGGCCGACCTGGGGCTGGCCAAGGTGGCGCGGTCCGGCTCCGCCAGCGTGACCCGGGCGCTCACGCAAATCGGTACCCCGCACTACTGCGCCCCGGAACAGGCCCGCGGCGAAGGGGCCGTGGATTGCCGCGCCGACATCTACGCGCTGGGCGCCACGCTCTACCATTTTGTGACCGGGTCTGCTCCCTTTGCCCACCTGTCCGGCGTGCCGGCCATGGCGTGCCACATCACCGACACGATCCCGGATGTGCTCGAAAAAAACAGCGGAGTCTCCATGCCCTTCGCCTGGCTGGTCGAGACCATGCTGGCCAAGGACCGCGCCTTGCGCCCCCATAACTGGCATGCCGTGCTCGATGACCTCGACGAAGTCATGGCCGGGCGCCATCCGTTGTCGGGCCCGCTCCGCGAAGGCGTCAGCACCATGCGGCGCTGCCTGCGCCGGCGGCTCGCGCGGAGACCCGCCAGCCCCGTGTGCCGCCACGCGCGCAACGGCGGCCTGATTCGGCGCTGGTTCCGGCGCCGGCCATGAGCCGGAGCGGCCGCGGCTCACCCGCATCCGGGCGGCGCCCTGTCGGAGAGAGGCGGCTAGCGGACCCGGGCGGCGCGATGGCACAGGGCGGCGTCGGCCAGCACGAGCGCCGCCATGGCCTCGACCACCGGGACGGCCCGCGGCAGCACGCAGGGATCGTGGCGGCCGCCCGGTTGAAGCCGGATCGGACGGCCGTCGTAGGTCACCGTGTCCTGCGCTCGCAGCAGGGTCGGCGTCGGCTTGAAGGCCGCGCGAAACACGATGGGTTCGCCGTTGCTGAGCCCGCCCTGGAGTCCGCCGCTGCGGTTGGTGCGCGTGCCGAGCCGGCCGCCGGGCCGGGCGACAAACAGGTCGTTGTGCGCCGAGCCGCGCTGGCGCGCGCCGGCGAAGCCGGACCCGATCTCAAACCCTTTTACGGCGGGAATCGAGACCACGGCTTGGGCAAGCAGTGCGCTCAGCTTGCCGAAGACCGGCTCGCCCCAGCCGGGCGGCACGCCGAGGCACACGCAGGTGACGATCCCGCCGAGTGAGTCGCCGGCGCGCCGCGCGGCGGCGATGGCCCGGATCATGCGCTGCGCCGCGGCGGGGTCCGGGCAGCGCACGGGGGTCGCGTCCACCGCCTCGCGCGTCACGGGCTCGGCGCTCAGGTCAGGCGCCGTGACCGGTCCGGCGGCGCTGACCCAGGCGACAATGCGCACTCCGTGGCACGCGGCCAGGAATTGCTCGGCCACCGCGCCGGCCGCCACGCGCCCGGCAGTCTCCCTTGCGCTCGACCGCCCGCCGCCGGTCGCGGCGCTCGGCCCGTATTTCATGCGGTAGGCGTAATCGGCGTGGGACGGACGCGGGGCCGCCCGCAGCACGGCGTAATCGGCCGGGCGCTGCGCGGTGTTTTCGATCAGCAGCAGGATGGGCGAACCGAGCGTCCGGCCGCCCGCCACGCCGGACAGGATTCGCAG
>CAZUYI010000384.1:0-2614 GCA_964624095.1 uncultured Verrucomicrobiota bacterium
TGAGCGGGCCCGGCTGGCCGCTCTACCAGATCGGCAAGCCGGCCTGCGACGGCAAGCCCTACGTCGCGCTCGATGCCTGCACCTACATTCTCGGGCTCATCGGCCTGAATGACGCGGTCAAGTTCCTGACGGGGGAGGAGATGCACGAGAGCGAGGCGGCCCTCGACCTGGCCCTGAAGATCTGTGCGCACCTGTACCTGAAGGCCAAGAAGCTCTCCAAGAAACACGGGCTCAAGCTGACGCTCGAGGAGTCCCCGGCCGAGAGCGCGGCGCGGCGCCTGGCCAAGGCCGACCTGATCTACTTCCGCGACGAAGCCAAGGCCATCGTGAAGGGCGACAGCGAGGACGTGGCCTATTACACGAACTCGATTCACCTCGCCGCGGAGGCGCCCGTGGGGCTGGTGGAACGGATTCGCGTGCAGAGCATGTTCCACAGCATCATCGAGTCGGGCGCCATCATCCACGCCTTCGTAGGAGAGCAGCAGCCTTGCCCGGACGCGATTGCCGCCCTGATCACCGAAATCTTCCGCCGCACCCAGGCCGCGCAGGTCACGATCTCGCCCGAGTTCACCTACTGCAACGCCTGCCTGAAGAGCGACCGCGGGCTGCAGACCGCGTGCCGCCACTGCGGATCCGACAACGTCGTGGGCGAGACCCGCGTGGTCGGCTACTTCAGCAAGATCCAGAACTGGAACAAGTCCAAGCGCTTCGGCGAACTGGTGGCGCGCCAGCGCGGCCAATACGCCGTCGTGCAGGCCGACGGCGACGGCGCGGTTCCAGCGTCCGCCACAGGCGCCGGCCCGGTTGCGGCCCCCCGGCTGGCGGCCCAACCGGCGTGACGGGAGGGAGAGATGAACCGCAAGCTGAAAGTTGTGGTGTTCGGGAAAGCGGGCTGTGACAAGTGCAAGACGCTGCAGGCGCGGCTGGCGGGCCTGCTGGAGCGCGAGGAATGGCGCGCGCTGTTTGAGCCGGACTATTGCGACATCGAGACCGAGCCCGGCATCGTCCGTTTCTGCAAGGCCGAATGCATCAATCCCCAGCGCGTCCCTGCCCTGCTCGTCGAACGCTGGGACCCCGGGAAGAACCGGTACGAGCCCCTGCCGAACCCGGAGCCCGGCGCCCGGGACCCGCTGTGCCGCAACAGCCGGCTGTACCAGTTCCTGGGCCTGCAGACGGACTACAGCGAAGCCGGCCGGGGGCTCCTCACCAAGCCGATGATCGAATCGGTGCTGGCCGGCGCCCGCGGGTTGGCCACGTGACCGCGGCCGTCTCGCCCGTCTTCGCCTATCTCCGCCATCCCTCGCTGGTGGATTATCCGGGCCGATTGGCGGCCGTTTTTTTCATCACCGGCTGCAATGCCCGGTGCGGGTTCTGCCACAACGCGGCGCTGATGGGCCGGAGCCGGCCCGGCTTGCCCTGGGAACAGCTCGAGGCGGCCGTCAGCGCCTTCCGGCAGAACTGGGTGACGGGCGCCGTGATTACGGGCGGCGAGCCCACGCTCGCGCCCGGCTTGGGCGACCTGATCCGGTTTTTCAAGGCGCGCGGCCTGGCCGTCAAGCTCGACACGAACGGAACGCGCCCGGACATCTTGCGCGCCCTGGTCCCGTTGCTCGACGGCGTGGCCATGGACGTCAAGGCGTCGCTCGAGGCCTATCCCGCGCTGACCGGCTGGCAGGACCCGGACCCGATCCGGAAATCCATTGCCATCGTCAAGGGGCTGGGGCCGAACGGCCTGCTGCGCACGACCATCCTCACGCCGTTCCACACGGATGCCATGATGCGCGAGATCGGCGTCCTGATCAGCGGCGCGGCGGTGTACCAGATGCAGGCCTTCATGCCGCGGGACGACTTGCCGGACCCGGCCTTCCGCGCCCTGCCGCGCACCGCGCCCGAGCGCCTCGAGGCGCTGCGCGCACTGATGCAGCCGTTCGTCCAGACGGTCCTGATCCGGGGCGCATGACCCGGCGCGCCGGGAACAACCGGAACCCGGGGACTTGGCCCGGCGCCGCCCCTGTCTCGCCACGGGCCGAATCCGTGCGCCGGCATATCCCGGAAAGAGGAATCCGGGATTCTTGGAACGCTGGACTTCACGGGCCCCTGCTGGGCCGGAGTTCGTCTGCACCGACCTTGACGATGCGGCATCCCGCGGGACCGGACGTTGACGATGATCTTCAGGCCCGGCCCTGGCCAAGCCCGTGCATGAACCGGGCCGCGGGGGCGCTTCCGTCTTGACCCGGAGCGGGCTACGGTAAATACTATCAGTGCGACCTGATGTCGCCCCGAATCCAGCCGGTGCCGGCCGGATCGGCGGGAGGCGGGTTTCGAGACAGCCATGAGATCGCGCATGCCTCATCCCACGCGGGCCGCCAGCCCGTTGCCCGGCCATTACGGCCTCTATGGCGGGCGCTACGTGGCCGAGACGCTCATGCCGGCCCTGATCGCAATCGAGCGGGCCTACCGGGCCGCGGCCCGGGATCCGTCGTTTCGGCGCCGGTTGAGCGAGCTGCTGCGGGACTATGTGGGGCGTCCCACGCCGCTCTATTTTGCCACACGCCTGTCGCGCGCGTACGGCGGGGCGCGACTCTATCTCAAGCGCGAGGACCTGGCTCACACC
>CAZUYI010000385.1:0-2608 GCA_964624095.1 uncultured Verrucomicrobiota bacterium
GACCGGCACCACCCGGTGAAATGCCACCGGCCGCTGGCGGCGGGCACGGCCCGGCCGGGCCCGGCCTGGCTCCTCTGCGCCGCGTGCGGCGCGGCCGGGCTGGGCCTGGCCTTCGCGCTCAACGCGCGGTTCGGGGCCGCCGGGCTGCTGCTCTGGATCATGGGCGCGCTGTACAACGTGCCGCCTGCGCGGCTCAAGGATATTCCCTACGGCGACGTGTTGAGCGAGTCGCTCAACAACCCGCTGCGCCTGGCGCTCGGCTGGTACGCCACGGGGGTGGGCTCGCTCCCGCCGCTTTCGATCCTGGTGGCCTACTGGATGTTCGGCGCGTTCCTCATGGCGGCCAAGCGGGTTGCCGAGATGCGCAAGATCGGCGACCGGGCCCTGGCGGCCCGCTACCGGAAATCGTTCGGGCGCTACACGGAGGAGGGGCTGCTGGAGAGCCTCCTGTTTTACGCCACGCTCTTCGCGCTCATGAGCGGGTTCTTCATGGCGCGCTACCGGCTCGAGCTCGTGCTGGCCACGCCGCTGGTGGCCCTGGCCATGGCGTATTACCTGCACCTGGCGCACAAGCCCGACAGCGCCGCGCAGTATCCCGAGCAGCTCTACCGCCAGCCCAAGCTGGTGCTCATCGTGCTGGCCGCCTTCCTGGCCTGCGCGGTCCTGCTCTACCTTGACCTGCCGGCCTGGAACCGGCTCTTCGATCCGTGGATTCTCCCCGGACCGCGCGCCGGAGGCTGAGGCGGAAAGTCGGCATCCAGACGGCCGGACGCGCGCTGCCCGGCCGCCGCTTGGGCCGCGCGGCGCGCAGGCTTCGGAATGCCATGACATCGCGCCATGCCAGACTCCTGGTCGCGCTGGTCCTGGCGGGCGTCGCCTTCCGCCTGGCGTTCTTTGCGTTCGCGCTCGACCGGCTGCCGGTCTCCAGCGATGAAGCCTGGCCGGGCCTCATGGCGCGGCACGTTCTGCGCGGCGAGTTCCCCGTCTTCTACTGGGGCCAGAACTACATGGGCGCCCAGGAATGCTACCTCGAGGCGGCGCTCTTCGCTGGACTGGGCGCCACCCGGTTCAGCCTGCGCCTGCTGCCCTTGGCGGTGTCGCTGCTGTTTCTGTGGGTCAGCTACGCGCTCGCCCGCCGCCTCTACAACCGCGAGGTCGGTCTGTGGACGCTCGCCCTGCTGGCCGTGCCGGCACCTTACCTCGCCCTGTGCGGCACGATGATCCCGCCGCCCAACTACCTCGCCGTGGCCACGTTCGGCTCGCTGGCCCTGCTGCTGACGCACCGGCTGGCCTTCGAGCCGGACGCCCCGGCGCCCGGCGGCACGCGCCGGCTCGGCCTGTTCATCGGACTCGGTGCGGTGCTGGGCTTCGCCTTCTGGCTGCACCTGCTGATCGTCAGCTACGTGCTCGTCGCGTTGCTGTTCCTGTTTCTCAGGGACAAGGCGCTCCCCATCCGGCGCGGCTTCTGGGCCATGGCGGCGGCCTTCGTCCTGGCCGGGCTGCCCTTCTGGTGGTTCAACGCCACGCACGAGTTCGCCACCTTCCGCGATGTCGGCCGGCAAGCGGACTGGGCGCGGACCCGCGAGCTGCTCAGCATCGCGCTGCGCTACACGCTCCAGTTCATGACCGGGCTGCGCGTCATGTTCTACGGTGACAGCCATTACACCGCGCCCCTGCCGCCCGCGCTGTTTTACCCGCTGGCCGCCGCCTGGATCGCGCTGCCCGTCGCGGTCATCGCCTGCAACGGGAAGCGGTTGTGGCGCCTGCTGACGCTCTCGCTGCGCGGCGTGGACGGCACCGCGCTGCTCCTGGCGCTGGCCGGGGCCGCCGTGCTGGCCTTCGCGCGCAGCGCGCGGGCCGGGTCCCATGAGGCCCGGTTCCTCGTGCCCGTGCTCTCCGCGCTGCCGATCCTCATGGCCTGGTGTGTCTGGCAACTGACGCGCCGGGCGCGGCCGGCGGGTATCGCCCTGTTCGCTCTCGTGGCGTTCGGGCAGGCCTGGGGCTGCGCGAGGCTGGCGCGGGCGTGGAACGATCCGGCCTTCGTGGCCGGTCCGCTCGAGCTGCCCGACACGCGCCCGCTGATCGCCTTCCTCGAGGCGCGCGGCATCCGGCACGCCTACGCCCACTACTGGCTGTCCTACCGGCTGACCTACGAGACCGGCGAGCGGCTGACCGTCTCCGAGCCCTACAACGAGCGGTTTCCCGGCCGGCCGGCGAAATTCCTCGAGGAGGTAAGCCGCGCCGGCCGCGTCGCGTACATCGCCCACCCGACGCTCGGCCATCCGCCCGGCCAGATCGAGGCCCTGCTCGGGCGGATCGGCGGGACGTGGCAACAAGCCGAACTGGGGCCGTTCACCGTCTTCTACGAGTTCCGGCCGCCCGGCGGCCCGGGCCCGCTCCGCGAGCTGGACCGGGCCGGCTGGCGGCTCGAGGCCAGCCACGGGGCCGACTCGGCCGCGCGCGCCCTCGACGGCGATCCGGCCACCGCCTGGACCAGCGGCGCGCCGCAGGTCCCGGGCATGACCCTCGAGCTCGACCTGGGCGCCGAGCAGGTCGTCTGCGCCCTGCGGATCGAGCTGGGGCGCGACACGTCCGATTTCGCCCGCGG
>CAZUYI010000386.1:0-2603 GCA_964624095.1 uncultured Verrucomicrobiota bacterium
ACGCTCCTGGCGTTCGGGATCGGCGCGCTGCTGCTGCCGGTGGGCGCCGTGGTGCTTGGGCTGATGCTGCTGTTCAGTCCCGGGGAGCGGGTGGGACTGCGGAGCGCCTGGATGGGGGCCGTGCTGCTGGCGGGCAGTGCGCTGCTGGCGCTGCATCCCGGCGGGTGGGGCCTGCTGAGCGCGCGGCTGAACATAAGCGGTGTGACGGGCGGCGTCATCGGCCGGCTGCTGGGCGTGCACTGGCTGGGCGCCTGGCTTGGTCGGGCCGGCGCAACGATCCTGCTGGCCGGCGCGCTGCTGGCCGGGGTCGTACTGTGCGTCGGCCGGCTGCGGCTCCAATGGGCGGGGCGGTTCCTCGGCCACCAGGCGCGGCGCCTGCGGGCCCGGCTGTCCGCCCTGGCCCTGGCGCGGCGCGACCGGCTGGCCGCGATTGAGCGCGAGGAGCGCGACCTGGCGCGCCAGATCGCGCTGCGCGAAAAGGCCATGCGCAAGGAGCAGCGCCAGGCGGAGCGTACGTCCTCCGAGCCGGCGCCCGCCCCGGCCTTTCCGGTCATCGAACCGCCGGCCTCGCCCCCGCCGCCCGTGTCCCGGGCCGCGCCGGCGGAACAATCCGCAGAGCCTCCGCCGCCCCGCAAGCCGGCTCGCACGCTCCGCCCGCCGGCGCCCGCCCCCGCCCCCGCCCCCGCGGCGCCGGACCATTTTCAGTTGCCGCCGATCAGCCTGTTGAAGCCGGTGCCGGCCAACGGGGACCGGGCGCTGGCCAGCGATTTCGAGACCACGGCCAAGATTCTGAAAGAGACGCTTGCCGATTTCGGGATCGAGTGCGATGTGGTCAATTACGAGCAGGGCCCCGTGGTCACCCAGTACGAACTCAAGCCCGCCGCCGGCGTACGGGTCGAGCGGATCGCCCAGCTCAGCAACAACCTGGCGTTGACCCTGAAAGCCACCAGCGTTCGGGTCCAGGCGCCGATCCCGGGCAAGGGCGTGGTGGGGATCGAGGTGCCCAATTCGAGCGCCACCAAGGTGTATCTGCGCGAGATCCTCGAAGGCAAGAGCTGGCAGGCCATGCGGGCGTCCATCCCGCTCGTGCTTGGCAAGGACGTGGCCGGCAACGACCTGGTGGCCGACCTGGCCGCCATGCCGCATCTGCTTATTGCCGGCGCGACGGGCTCGGGCAAGACGGTCTGCATGAACTCGATCCTGGCCGGGTTCCTCATGTCCCGCACGCCCGCCGAGCTCAAGCTCATGCTGGTGGATCCGAAGCGGGTCGAGTTCTCCGCCTACAACAACCTGCCGCACCTGGTCACGCCGGTCATCACGGAACCCAAGCGCGTCCCCCTGGGACTGCGCTGGGCGATCAACGAGATGGAAAACCGGTACAAGCTGTTTGCCCGGGTCGGGGTCCGCAACATCCAGGGCTTCAATGCCCGCCCGGTCGAACCGCCGCAGCCGGACCGTCCGCCTGCCGCCGACGGGGACGAGCCGCCCGCCCTGCCGGCGCGGCTTCCCTATATCATTGTGGTGATTGACGAGCTGGCGGACCTCATGCTCGTGGCGCAGGCGGACGTCGAGAACTCGATCGCGCGCCTGGCCCAGATGTCGCGGGCGGTCGGCATCCACATGATCCTGGCCACCCAGCGGCCGTCGGTGAACGTGATTACGGGAACGATCAAGGCGAATTTCCCGGCCCGCATCTCGTTCCAGGTGGCCCAGAAGGTGGACAGCCGCACGATCCTCGATACCAGCGGCGCCGACAAGCTGCTCGGGCGCGGCGACATGCTCATCCTGCCGCCCGGTTCGAGCAAGCTGATCCGCGCCCAGGGCGCCATGACCACGGACGACGACATCGCCGTCCTCGTGGACTTCTGGCGCCGGCAGGGCGAGCCGCAGTACGAGATGCAACTGAAAGCCAGCCTCGAGAGCCCGTCGGCCGTGCTGAACGGGGACGACGACGGCGTGGACGAGGAGCTGCTGCAGGCGGCGGTCGGCGTCATCCGCGAAACGCAGCGCGCGTCCGTGTCGCTCCTGCAGCGGCGCCTGAAGATCGGATACAACCGGGCCGGCCGTCTCATGGACAGTCTCGAGGAAAAGGGCATCGTCGGCCCGGCGCGCGGATCGGACCCGCGCGAGATTCTGATTGACTTGGACGGCGAAATTCCCGTGAATGAACCGGCGCCGGGAGGCGATGTGTGATGGAATCCATTGGCCAGATCTTGAAGGCGGCGCGCGAGCGCCGCCAGATGTCCGTGTCGGACGTGGCGGCCGCCACGAGAATCAAGATCGAGTACGTCGAAGCCATCGAGGCGGACCGATTCCAGGATCTGCCGGCGCCCGTGTACGCGCGCGGGTTCGTGAGGCTCGTGGCCGAGAGCGTGGGTGTGGATCCGTTGGCCCTGCTGCAACGCTATTCGGCGGACAGGCGCACGGCCGGATTGCCCGCGGCATCCGCGCCGCCGGCGCCGCGTCGCGCCGGACGGCTGCCGCCCGGGCCGGGCGCACGAGCGCCGGGGCGCCTAGTCGCGTTCCGGTGTGCGTGGGGCGCGGCGCGGTGCGCCGCCGGGCGCCGGGTTGCGCGCCTGACGCACGCCTGGCGGCAAGCCCTG
>CAZUYI010000387.1:0-2599 GCA_964624095.1 uncultured Verrucomicrobiota bacterium
GGATGGTCCCATTCAACTCGCCAATCAGTTCGGGAGGATAGCGGTGATCGCCAATGCGCACCTCCCGGGTCGGGCGGCTGTCCAGGTCGCCCCGGTTGCGGTTGTAGAGCACGCCGCCCGTGATGCGGAAGTGGTTCCGGAACGGATGCAGGTCGAGGAGTAAAGGCACCGACCCCAGGACTACGTCCACCTCGTATTCCACGTCCTCCACGGAGCCGTCAAACCGGATCGGCACGTAGTTCCCGCCTGCCCTCAGGTTCAGCCAGTCGGTCAGGCCGAACGTCAGCTCGATGCCCGGCCCCAGGGTCCCGACCGTGGCGCCCAGCCCGATGTAGGGCGGGCCGTAAACGATCGTCTCGGAACCGGACTCCAAGGAAGAGGGCGGTTCGGCTGCCGCGGACAGCAACACCATGCTGAACAGGAGGGTAGTGGCGGTCGGCCACGCGCGATTCATGGGATGCCTCGATACGGGGTTGAAGTCTCGGGCCGAACGCATCCGGCTGTTTCAAAAAAAACGAAGTGTGGGGGTTTTGCATCCGCACGGCAAGGATTTAATCCGGCTATTATCCGGCTTGACTTTGTCCGGCTTTTATCCGGATGTGTCCGGCTTCTTGACAGGCTCGCGGGCGGCTTGCTAAGCTGCGGGCGCGCGCAGGGAAGTGCGGGGTGACAGGGGAGGGGCACCATGAGACGCAACATCGCGGGAATCCTGATGATGGCGGGAACGGCATGCCTGGGTGAGACGCCGCGGACGAACGGGGTGCCGGCCGACGATTCGGCCTGGACTCTGAAACGGGACATGATGGTGCGCCAGCTGCGCGACTACCGGATCACCAATGAAACCGTGCTCGCCGCCATGGCCAAGGTGAGGCGGCACCAGTTCATTCCCGAGTCCTACCGCGCGCTCGACGATGCCTATGCCGACGGTCCGTGCCCGATCGGATACCGTCAGACGATTTCGCAGCCGTACATCGTGGCCTACATGACCGAAAAACTCGGGCTTAAACGCGGCGACAAGGTGCTGGAAATCGGGACGGGGTCGGGGTACCAGGCAGCCGTCCTGGCCGAGTGCGGCGTTCGGGTCTATACGATCGAGATCATTCCGGAACTGGCCCGGCATGCCATGCGCGTGCTGGAAGCCGAAGGCTATACCGGCGTGGCCGTGCGCATCGGCAACGGCGCACTCGGCTGGCCGGAGCACGCGCCCTTCGACGCCATCCTGCTGACCTGCGCCCCCTGCGATCTGCCCCAGCCGCTCAAGGACCAGTTGGCGGAAGGCGGCCGCTTGATCGCGCCGGTGGGCGTTGCCTATCAGCGGCTGGTGATCCTGCGCAAGCGCCGGGGAGTCCTGGAGGAGCAGGAAGACCTGCCGGTGCGCTTCGTGCCCATGACCCGGCCCCGCGTGTCCGGCTAGTCGGGCGCGCGCCGCCTGTGGTACCTCCAGGGCCCGGTCCGCGTCCGGGTGGGGCTGCCGCTGAGAAACGGGTGCGGGCGAGCCGGCGAGTGCCGGCCATTGGAAAAGGATTTGACCCCATGACCCTCGAGCCGGCCCCGTCCGTGATTGCCGCCCTGGATTCCTTCGATGCCGGGCAGCGCCGGAGAGCGCTCCGCGAGTTGGCCGCACGGCCGGCGGACTGCTGGCCGCCGCCCACCGAGCGGTTCAACCTGCACGCGCATTCATTCTTTTCCTACAATGCGCGGGGGTACTCGCCCTCCCGCCTGGCCTACGAGGCGCGCCGCGCCGGGCTCTATGCCGCCGGCTTGTGCGATTTCGACGTGCTCGACGGGCTCGAAGAGTTCCTGGAGGCCGGCCGCGCGCTGGGACTGCGGACCGCGGTGCACCTGGAAACCCGCGCCTTCTGGGACGAACGGGCGCGGCACGACATCAATTCGCCCGGCGAGCCGGGTGTCCTGTACATCCTGGGCGGCGGCTTCCCGCGCGCGCCGGAACCGGGCACGGCCGCCGCCGAGACCCTGGCGGCGTGGCGCCGGCAGGCGGGCGCGCGTAACCGGGCGCTCGTCGCCCGCATCAATGCCCGGCTGCCGGCGCTGGCGTTGGACTACGAGGCGGCCGTGGTGCCGCTGTCGCCTGGCGGCTGTCCCACGGAACGGCACATCGTGAGCGCCTATCGCGATCGGGCTCTGGCCGCGTTCCCGGAACCGGACGCCCGGCACGCGTTCTGGGCCGCCGTGTTTGGCGCCGCGCCGGCCGATGCCGCCGCCTGGGAACGCGACTGCGCGGGATTCGAAGAACGTATCCGGGCCCGGCTCGTCAAGCGCGGCGGGCTCGGATACGAGCCGCCGGCGCCCGAGACCTTTCCGCCGGTCGAGGCGTTCATCAAGTGGGTGCTGGCATGCCGGGCCCTGCCCATGATCGCCTGGCTGGACGGCAGCACGCCCGGGGAGGCGGATCCCGCCGCCCTGCTCGAGGCCCTGGCCGCGCGGGGCGCCTGCGCGCTCAATATCATTCCGGACCGCAATGTCAACGTGCGCGATCCCGGCGAGCGCGCCCGCAAAACTGCCGCGCTGGCCGAGATCGTGCGACTCGCGGAAGCACGCCGGTTTCCTGTCAATATCGGCACCGAGATGAACAAGGACG
>CAZUYI010000388.1:0-2586 GCA_964624095.1 uncultured Verrucomicrobiota bacterium
ACCGTGCGGTTCGTCTCCCGCCGAAGCGACACCTCGCGGATTTGCGTGATCGGCAATTTTTCCGGCCGCAACGCCGGGGACGCTGCCATCCTCGACGGCTTGATGGCGGACGTCTGCGCGCTGGGCCACCCCGTCGTCTTCGACGTGCCCACGATCAATCCCAGTTTCGTCCGCCGCCAGTACGCGGAATTCCCGGTGGAAGCGCGCGGCATGCTCCCGTGGAACCTCAGCGCGAAGATTTTCGGTTGGCCCATCCTGGCCGCCATTGCCCGGAGCGACGTCGTGCTCGTGACGGACGCCATCCTGTTCGACCGGAAACTGCTCAATCCGCTGTACAACTATCTTTCCACGATGGCGCTGGTCCTGCCGTGGGCGCGGCGCCGCGGCAAACCCGTCGTGCTCTACAACGTCAGCCTCGGACCCGCGACGACGAAGCTGGGCATCGCCTGCCTGCGCCGCGTCGTGGCGGCCGCGCACCACGTCGTGCTCCGCGACCGGGAATCCGCGGAAACGTGCGCCCGCGTCGGCATTCCCCTCGACCGCGCCCTTGAAGGCGCCGATTGCGCGCTGAACGTGCGGCCCACCGCCGGAGCCGCGCTCGATCGCCTGTTGGCAACGCAGGCCGGCTGCGCGCCCGGCCAGCCTTTCGTCACCGTCAATGTCAACAGCTACCTGGACGTGTTCCTGAAACGCGCCCAACGGACCGGCGAAGCCGACTTCATCCGCATCATGTCCGCCACGGTCGACCGCCTGGCCGACGAGTTGGGCGTCCGCGTGGTCTTCGTTGAAACCCAGCCGATGGATCTCCCGCTGGCCAACCGGGTGTTCGCCGCCGTGCGCCGGCAGGACGCCATCGCCATGGTCGACAACCGCACGCTGTCGCATCGCGACCTCGCCGGCGTATTTTCGCGCGCCCAATTGCACGTCGGCATGCGCACCCACTCCCTGATCCTCGCTTCCGCCATGCACACCCCCGTCGTCGGCCTCATCTGCACGCCCAAAAACCGCGGCTACATGCGCGCCATCGAGCAGGACGAGCGCATGCTCGAGTTCGACGATTTCACCGCGGACACGCTCTGGGCGAAGTGCCGCGCCGCCTGGGCGCAACGCGCCGCGATCCGCGCGGAACTGGATCGCATCATTCCCCGGGAACAGGAGAAGGCCCGCGCCACTGCTCGGTTGCTTCTGCCCTGGCTGGACGGTTCCGGTCCATGAGCGCCCGGCTCAAGAACGCCCTCAAGGCCGGCCTCGGCTTGCTCCTGCTGGCGGCGCTGGTCTGGATGGTCGATTGGCGCAACTTGCTGCCGGTGCTGAAAAACCTGACCGCGCCCGGCATCGCCGCGCTGCTGCTGCTGGCCTATGCCCTTGTGCTCGTCAGTTGCGTCAAGTGGCGCCTGTTCCTTGTGGCGCGGGGCGCGCCCGTGGCGCTGGGCAAACTCGTGGATTTGTACGTCGTCGGCTATTTCTTCAACAATTTCGCCCCCAGCAACGTGGGCGGCGACGTGGCCCGCAGCTACATCCTCGGCGCCCACATCGGCAGCCAATCAAATTCGTTCGGCACCGTGTTTCTCGAACGGTTCACGGGGCTCGTCGCCCTGAGCGGCCTGGCGGTCGCGGCGGCCTGCCTGCGGCCGGAGCTGTTGGCCAACCGCCTCCTGCTAGCGCTGCTGGCCGGCTTGGCGGCGGGGTTCGTCGCGATTCTGCTGCTGACCGCCAGCCAACCGGCCCAGCAGTGGGCCCGCCGCGCCCTGGGCCGGTTGCCGGCCCGACTCCCGGCCGCGAAACTGGGCAAGTTCCTAGACGTGGTCTTCTACTTCCGGGACCATCGCGGGATCATGGTCCAGGCCCTGGGGTTGTCCGTCCTCTACCACGTGCTGACCATTCTCAACACCTACGCGGCCGTCTGGGCCCTGGGGCTGCGCGTGGATTTCCTGGACCTGGCCGTCGTCGTCCCGGTGGTCCTGATGGTCTCGGCCGTTCCCGTTTCGCTGAACGCGCTGGGGATCATGGAAGGCGCTTTCGTCTATTTCCTTGGGCTGGCGGGACTGAACTCGGCCGAAGCCCTGTCGATCGCGCTCGTCCTGCGGGCCAAGAACGTGCTGCTGGCCCTCCTCGGCGGGCTGCTCTTCCTGCGCTGGAACCACCGCGCCCGGGCACCGCAACCGCAAGGCCGCCCGTGACCGCCGGCCACAGGACAAGTCTGCTCGCGCTGGCGGCGGCCGGCGCAGTCTTGTTCTGCGTCGGTTGCGGCCGGAGCGCCGGGCCGGTGGAGACCACTTCGCTCGCGTTCGATTCGAATGGCCAGCGCCTCGCGGCCGACCTCTACGTCCCCCGCCGGCCCAATGGCATGGGCATCGTGCTCCTGCACGGCAGTTCGACCGCCGGCCGCCAGCTGTTCCTTTATCCGGAACTATGCCAAGCCCTGGCCGCCCGCGGCTATACCCTGCTCAATCTGGACATGCGCGGCTACGGCGATTCGGAAGATCCCCGCCGACTCGACCGCATCGAAGACTACGACTTCGTCGGCGACGCCGTCCGCGCCGTCCGCTTCGCCCGCACGCTCGTTGCGCGCACCCGCGATGGCCC
>CAZUYI010000389.1:0-2578 GCA_964624095.1 uncultured Verrucomicrobiota bacterium
GGCGACCAGGCCGCCGCGCGGGCCGCACACGGCCTGTTCTACCCCATCAACCCCGGCCACGAGCCGGACTCCTGGGAGCGTTTTTTTAAGGAAGCCTATGCCCGGTTCCTCGACGGCCGCTATGCCGGGGACTACGAGCGGGGCTTGGCGGCCGAGTTCGAGCGGCTGCTGCCGGAAACCCCGAGTTGGGAACGTTAGAAGACAGAAGTCAGGAGACAGGAGTCAGTAGTCAGAAGTCAGAAGTCAAGAGACAGGCAGAAGGCGGAATAGGCATGCCGTTTGCCTTTCGGACGCGTTCTGATTTCTGACTCCTGACTGCTGAATTCCGGATTCCATCCCCCCACCCCACAGGAGGACCATGAAAACCGCCGGCTTTGTTGACATCCAGATGAACGGGTACATCGGGCATAGTTTTTCGGCGCCGGACCTTACGCTCGACAAGGTGCGGGCGGTCACACACCACCTGGTCCGGGCCGGCACGGCGGCCTATTGCCCGACGGTGATCTCGTCACCCATGGAACTCTACCGCCGCAACCTGCCGATCCTGGCCGAGGCCATGCGTGATCCGGACATCGGGCCGCACCTGCTGGGCCTGCACATCGAGGGCCCGTTCATTTCGCCGCTGGAAGGCGCCCGCGGTGCGCATCCGCCCGACTATATCCGCGCGCCGGACATTGACACGCTAAAGCGCCTGCAGGAATGGTCGGACGGCCGCATCGCCATCCTCACCGTCGCCCCCGAAGTCAAGGGCGCACTGCCGCTCATCCAATATGCCGCCGGGCAGGGCATCGTGGTTTCGTTCGGACATCACCTGGCGGACGATGCCGCGATGGAGGCAGGCGTCCGGGCCGGCGCCCGGCTCTGTACCCACCTGGGCAACGGAATGCCTTCCAAAATAGACCGCCATAACAACCCGATCTGGTGGCAATTGGCCTGCGACGAGCTCTCGGCCATCTTTATCCCGGACGGGCACCATCTTCCGGCCGACTTCATCAAGGTGGCGCTGCGCGCCAAGACGCCCAGCCGCTTCATCGCCGTCAGCGACGCCGCCCATCTCGGCGGGCTGAAGCCCGGCGTCTACGACTTCTGCGGGCATCCGGCCGTGCTCGAGCCGTCCGGCCGCATCGGGTTCCAGGGCACGCCTTACCTGGCCGGCTCGTCGGCGACCCTGATGCAGTGCATGAACTTCCTGGCCGCGCAAGCGTTGCTGACGGAAGCGGAACTCTGGGCCGTCGGCCGCGACAATGCCCTGCGCCTCCTCAATCGGCGCCTGCCGGACCGGACCGACGGACCCGGCGTGACGTTCCGCAACGGCCGGTTCGAGATCTAACCACCCCGCTGCCCAAATCGAACCTCCCGCCGCTTCCCGGCATGGCCTCCGGAGCGCCCGCATACTGTTCAGATGTCCTGACTTCCGAGTGGGAGTTTGAATCTGCTTTAGCCGTTGATTATCAGCGGATGTGTCGCGGGATTGGGTGTCCCAGGCACATCACAATCGTCATCCTAATCCTAATCCTCATCGTAATCGTAATCCTGCTCGTAATCATGATCAACTGAACAAGTGTTGTTGACTGCCTTGAGCCCCCATGAAAACACATTTTGATCATGAGAAGTTGGACGTGTATCAGGATGCCATCCGTTTTGTTTCCTGGGTTGACGAATTGCTGAAAGGAGTTCCGAAGAGCCTTGCGGTTTACAGTCAGTTGGACAGGGCCGCAACCTCTATCCCACTGAACATCGCCGAAGGAAACGGCAAGTACACGGCGGCAGATCGCTGTCGCTTCTTCGATATTACGCGCGGCTCTGCGCTGGAATGTGCAGCGTGCCTTGACGTTCTGGTCGCGAAGAAGCGGATTGACTCAGATGAGTCCGGCAAGGCGATCCTCGTGCGCATTGTCTCAATGCTCGTGGGGCTTATCCGCAGTACCTCGGCCAACCGCGTCCATGAAGAGTCATCCGGGTACGGCGAAGCCTGTCCGGAATGACGGCGCGTGGAATCCGATTACGAGTACGAGCAGGATTACGAGTACGAGTAGGATTACGAGTACGAGCAGGATCAGGATTGCGTCGCGGGAGTCCCGTTTCGGAACTCGGGAAACACCCCGCTGCCCAGATCGAACCTCCCGCCGCTTCCCGGCATGGCATCCGGAGCGCCCGCATACTGTTCAGATGTGACCCCTATCGGCGGGGCGGCGTGGGGGGGATGGGGCGGCCGAGGCGCTGGAGGACCTGGCACATGTCGCTCCAGACGTCCCACATGGCCGACGGATTGCGCAACAGGTAGGACGGGTGGTAGGTGGGCATGAGCGGAATATCCTTGTATGCCTGCCAGCAGCCGCGCGCGCGGGAAATGCGCGCGTCCGGCGAGACGAGCGCCGCGAGTGCCACCGCGCCCAGCGCCACGATGATCTTCGGCCGCAGCGCCTCGATCTGCGCGTCGAGGAAGGGAAAGCAGGCGGCCATTTCAGCGGGCTCCGGCTTGCGGTTCTTGGGCGGGCGGCACTTGATGATGTTGGCGATAAACACCTCGTCGCGCCGGTAACCCATGCGCGTGATCAGCCGGGTGAGCATCTGGCCC
>CAZUYI010000390.1:0-2575 GCA_964624095.1 uncultured Verrucomicrobiota bacterium
GGCTCCAGAAGAACCCGCGCGACGGCGGGCCGGCTATCGGCACCGAACTCGGGTCTCGAGGCCGGCCGCGCATTGGGGGCGGGAGGCCGGGGAAATCGGAAGGGGCGATTGACGAGAGCGTACGACGAGAACGGGAGACTGGAAGATCGCGGGAAACGAGGACACGACCATGAGCGACCGGAACGAGACGCGGGGCGGCGAAACGGAAGACGCATTTTTCTGGCCGGGTGAAATCCTGCCCCGCCCGAAGCGGGCCGACTACGCCGGGCCCGCCGTCCCGCTGGAGCCGGCCGGGCCCGCCCGCCCGTCCTGCGTCATCCTGGCGGGGGAACAGGCGGCTGGGGCGGAACTCGAGGCCGCCGCCGAATTGAGCCGGCGCCTCGAATCCCTTGACGCGGGCATGCGCGCGGCGGTACGGCGCGGACACATCCTCCCGGAGGAGCCGGCGACCGTCGTGGTCCTGGGCACGCCGGCGTCGAGCCGGCTCGTGCAGGACCTGTGCCGCCGGGAGCGCCTGCGCCTGACGCCGGCCGACCCGGGTCCGGAAGGCTACCGGATCCGCTTCCTCGAGCGCGGACGGCAGACGCTCATCCTGTGCGCCGGCAGCGACGCGGCCGGCTGTTATTTCGGGGCGCAGTCGCTGAAACAGCTCGCCGGAGTCCGGGGCGGCCGGGCGGTCATCCGGCGGGCCGCCGTGGACGATGTCCCCACCTATCCCTTCCGCGGCATGGACATCAACAGCCGGGCCGCCTGCCCGTACTTCGCGGCGGCCAAGTTGAACGGCTGGGTAGTCAACCAGTATCACATTCTGCACCGCTGGAAGCGGCCGCCGGCCGCGTACCGCGCCTACCTGCGAGGGCTCTGCCGGGAGGCGCCCCGGCACGGCGCGCGGGTGTTGCAGGTGGTCAATCCGCTGCGCAGCCCGGGCTGGGAGTATGACGGCGCGTATAAAATCCGCTGTTCCTCGAAGGCCGATATCGAGGCGGTGTACCGGACGCTGTGCCTGTCACTCGAGGCCGGCAGCCGGATGGTCATGCTGGCTTTCGACGACTACACGTCCCGGCCGAATGGCCCGGCCACCGAGTACATCCTCACGCATCCGGGCGACCGCCGCCAGTTCCGCGGGGACGTGGGCCGCGCGCACGCGCACGTAGCCTGCGCCATCCATGCGCGCCTGCGCCGGGAGTATCCCGGCGTCACGCTCCTGGTCTGTCCCGCCTATTATTCGCTCCCGCACGGCGTGCTGCGCGAAGCCGGCGAGACGTACCTTCGGACGCTCGGCCGCGCCCTGCCGCCGGAGGTGGGGATCGTCTGGACGGGGCCCGGGGTCCTGTCGCCCGACCTGCGGCGCGAGCACGCGGACCGGTTCCGGGCGCTCGTCGGCCGCCCGCCGTTCTTCTGGAACAACGATCTGAATGTCCTGCACCGGCGGTTCCTCTACCTGTTCGACCCGTTCGCCGCGGGATACTTCAAGGGACTGCCGGCCCGCACGGGCCATGGCATCATGATTGACAAGCACATGGAAGGCCGCGCCAAGTCGGGGGAAGTGGACGACGCGCCGGTCAAGCAGGTCATGCGCGTGGCGCTCTGGCAGATGGCCGACTACATGTGGAATCCCGAGGCCTACGAGCCCGAACGGTCCCTGCGCCGCGCCCTCGCCGCCGTGGCCGGCCCGGCCGCCGTTACGAGCCTGCTGCGCGTCCGGGATCTCTACTGGGAGCTGGGCGATCGCTATGCGGGTTTGCGAAGTGTGTCCTCGCCCATTCCGCTCGACCGCGAGGCCGCGCGGCTCATGCAGACGCGGCTGGCGGACCTGGCCGCCGCCGTGACGGAGGCGGAGCGACGCGGCGCCCATCCGGCGCTGACAGCCGAGCTGCGGGACGAGTGGCTGGCGCCGGCGCAAAAAAACGCGCCGCTGTACCTGGCCCGCCAGAAGCCCCGGCCCGACCTGGCCGAACCCCGCCCGTACGGTCTGTTCTTCCCGGCGGCCAGTTTCCTGGGTCATATGGGCAGCCGTTACGTGGAGAAGTTCATGTTTGGCGAAAGCCCGGCGGACGGCTACGAGTCGGGCGTGCCCATCACCACCCTCAATGCCTGGCCCTGCGCGGCGTCGAGCCGGGCCGCGCGAGCCGTGTTTCACCTCAAGTCCCGGCCCGGCGCGGATGCGCTGCTGAGCCTGCGGGCCCGGCTGGACGACGATCCCATGACGACCAGCGCCTGCGACACGCCGGCGGCGCTCCGCATCCGCATCAACGGGCGCCGGATTTTCCGGGGTGCCGCGGGGTTCCGGACCGATCCCTTCCTGGTGCTGGTCTGGCCCGTGGGCCGGACCGTGTTCCGGCGCGGCCGGAACGAACTCGAGATCGAGAACATCACCGCGCATCACCAGCGCGTGCAGGTGGCCTGGGCAAAGTTGGTTGGAATCGAACCACGCGTCCTGACACGCCGCACCGCGCCCGCGGGGCCGTGAGCGGCCCCGTCGCGCGCGGGAGGCGGCGGGAACGGCCGTGGAGACTCGTGGTCCGCTCTCGTCGCCCGTTATCGTATGCCGGAATCGGAAGGATCGGTTGACGAG
>CAZUYI010000391.1:0-2569 GCA_964624095.1 uncultured Verrucomicrobiota bacterium
GCGAGCGCCGCCTCGCCGTCGGTGGCGCTGTTCCGCGGCGTCCTCGACTCCTGGCGCCGCACGCACCCGGAGACGCCCCTGATTGTCTCGGAATACTACATGGGCATGGGGGCGCACGCGAACCTGCCGCTTCCCATCCTCACGACGATCTTCCGGGACTGGGCGCGCCTGCTGGCCATGGGCTTCGCCGGCGCCAAGGTGCATACCGCCTGGGAACACACCAACTCGCCGGTCGTGTTCAACGTGAACTACCTGGCCTTCCAGGCCGCCTGCTGGGGCGACGCCGGCTCCGCGGAGGAGTTCCTGGACGGCTACTGCCGCGCGTATTTTAGCGACGCCTGGAAGCCGGTATGCGCCATGTACACGCTCTGGGAACAGCGGGCCCAACACGCGGAACACCTGCTGGCCGGCTGTCGGCGTTTCCACCAGTGGATGGACGAGGCGACGCTCGACCGGTCGCGCGAGCTGCTCGACGACGCGATGCGGCAGAGCCGCACGTCCCAGACGATTCAACGCCTGGGCCGCCTGGCGGCGCTGGTCGAGTACGCGCGCCAGGCGTTGCGCGCCTCCGCGCTGCTCGACGCGCGGGCGCAGCGCCTCAAGGCCGGCGTGCCGACCGCCGACCTGGATCGCGAGATCCTTCCCGTCCTGACCGGCCTGGTGGCAACGGTGCGGGATCTGCGGGACTCGGCATCGGGCCTGTTCGAGTGGCCCGATCCCCAGTGGCTGGTCCCGAGGGAGGATCAGCCGACGGGCGTGGTCTGGGAGGCTCTCCTGGCCCAGGTGCGTGCCGCCAGTCCCGCGTCGGACGGCGCGGACCCGGGCCGAAAAACGACGTGATCCGCCAGGCTCTTGCAGAACCCCTTCGCGCCGCCCGCCGCCGGCGGTCGCCGCGCCCATTTTGAAAACGGGAGGGGGTAGACAAACGCCCTGGAATGTGCGATACAGGTATCGTTCACGCTGGGGGGGTGTGGCGCGGCAGGGCGGGCTTGTCGGAAAGGTCGGACAGGTTTGACACGTCGGACAGGTCGGACGAGTCCGCCGGGCTGGCGCGTGCATGGCGTGGGAACGGGTCGCGGTTAGAGGGAGGAGCAAGCCCATGAACAAGCGGCTGTGGCTGAGCGTGTGCGCGGGGTTCGGGTTGGGCGCCGGCACGGCCGGCGCCGATATCTGGTTCGTGGCCACGAACGGGAGCGACAGCGCGGCCGGCACGAACTGGGCGACGGCCTATGCCACGATCGGCAACGCGCTGGCCACGAATGCCCTTGTTCCCGGCGAGAACCATGAAATCTGGGTCTCGAACGGCACGTACAACCTGGGCGCGCAACTGGTCCTGACCAAGGGCGTGCGGCTGTGGGGCGCGTCTGGGGCCGACAAGACGATTCTCGACGGCGGGGGGGCCAACCGGTGCGTGTTCATCACCAACGGCGTGTTGGACGGGTTCACCGTGACCAACGGCTACGCGGACAACGCGGCGGGGAATCAATACGGCGGCGGGGTGTATATCGTCACGGGCCAGGTCCTGAACTGCACCGTGGCCGGCAACCGCGCCTATACTGTGGGCGGCGGGATATACGGGAAGCCGGGCGGACTCGGGGTCGTCTCGAACTGCGTGATCGCGGGGAACACCGCGACCAATTCCGGCAATTCCAGTTATGGGGGCGGCGCATACTTCGAAGGAGCCGGCTGGCAGGTGCTCGATTGCCCGTCCATCAACGACAATCTGGCCAGCGCGCGCGCGGGCGGGGTGTACCTCACGAGCGGCGGCGTGATCTCCAACTGCGTGGTCAGCAATAACGTCTGCTATCAGTCCTCAGGTTCTTCCTACGGCGGAGGCCTGTATGTGGATGCTCGTGCCCAGGTCGTTGACTGCCTTGTATGCAGCAATATCGCCGAGAGAAGCTATTATGGATACGGGGGCGGAATCTATGTCGACAAGACCGGGTTGGTGGCCAACTGCACGGTTCGCGACAATGCCTCGGGCGGATATGGCGGAGGCATCGCCGCTTATAACGGCGCCCTCATACGAAAGTGCCCGGAGATTGCCGGCAACCGGACGTATTTGGGTTCCACCGAGTACGGCGGCGGGATCTTTGTCCATACGGGTTGCCGCGTGTCGGACTGCACGATCCGGAACAACAGAGGCCGGTTCGGTGCCGGAATGGCAGCGCATTCCGGCACCAATATCATCGTGTCGAACTGCGTGATTACGGACAATATTTCATTGAACGAAACCGGTGGGATACACAGCCAGTTGACGGGTATGATCCTGCGAAACTGCCTGATCACGCGCAATATCTGCCAGTACGGGGCCGGCGGAATACAGTTGAACGGCTCTGCTCTATCCATCCGGGTTGAAAACTGCACGGTTGTCAGTAACTGGTGTTATGCCGGCACCGGCGGGCTCAATTGCCCTGGGACTAACACCGTGATCAACACCATTTGTTATTCCAACATCAATCGTTTCGGTGTGAGTGACATTTCCGCAGCCCTGCCAGCCACCACGTTCACGAACTGCTGCACGCCGACCGCGGCCAGCCTGCCGGGGGCGAACAACATCCCGGATGAC
>CAZUYI010000392.1:0-802 GCA_964624095.1 uncultured Verrucomicrobiota bacterium
TCGAGAAGGCCGTCATCGGTACGATCGGCTCTATCGACCGGCCGATGGATCCGGACGAAGCCCGCACCGTGCTGGCGAAGGCGCCGGGCATCAAGGTACTGGACGCGCCCGAGAGCGAACTCTACCCGATGCCGATCCAGGTATCCGGCCAGGACGACGTGTATGTCGGGCGCGTCCGGCTCGATGAAAGCGTGAAGAACGGTCTGGCGCTCTTCGTGTGCGGGGATAACCTGCGCAAGGGGGCGGCCACCAACGCCGTGCAGATCGCGGAAGCCATGATCGCGCGGAGCCCCTGAACGGCGTTCCTGCCGGCCAGCGCCCCCTCACATACCCGGCAGCGTCGGGGCGCCCTCCCAGGGCTGGGGCACGTTCCAGGGGATGTCAGACGGGGCGTCCGTCGTGCCGCAGCCGGCCAGGAGCATGCCGGCGGCCAGCAGTCCTGCCGCGCACGCGATCCGCAGGGCATCCCTAATACATGACAGGGTCGCCCGACCCGAAGGGTAATTGCTGCCAGTCATTGATGATTTCCGCTACCGCGAGCTGGCTGTCCACCACCGTTTGCACCCGCACCTTTCCCACGAGCTGCTTGCCCCGGTGCACGAGGAGTTCGAGATTCGGAATGACGTTTTGCGAGCGGTCAGGCGCCATGCGGACGAGGAGGAAATTCCATTCCGGGTTCACGTATACCACCCGGCCGAGCTGCCCCTTTGGGATGGCTTCCTTGCGGAGGTCCGGGGTGATCATTTTTTCGAGCTCGTCCACGCGGGCGAACAGGACTTCGTTGGTGTAGATCAGGTCGCGG
>CAZUYI010000392.1:812-2568 GCA_964624095.1 uncultured Verrucomicrobiota bacterium
TTTCCTCTTCGACCATGTCGCGCTCCTGGGCCAGGGACTCGGACTCGGCCTTCAGGGCGCTCTTCTCGGTTTCCAGCGTCTGGATCGAGGCGTCTTTCTCGGCCATCTGCTTGTCCTTGGCCTCGATGGAGGCCGTCTGCTCGCGGATCGTCTCCCGCGCGCTCACCAGGTCGTTGGACGTCTGCGCCAGCGTATCCACCGTCCGGGCCAGCACGCCGCGGGTATCGGCCAGTTCGGTCCGCGTGGTGTTCAGCCGCGCGAGCTGGCGCTGGGCGGCGTTCACCATCAGGCTCAACGGCACGTCCATGGGCGGCGGGCCGCCCGGGACGGCGGCATAGGTTTTCAATTGGTCCGCGGGCAGCGTGAGCTTCAGATCCGGGTTGTTTTCCTCCGCTTCGAGCGTCGCCGCCACCTGCTGCACGGCGCCCTCGAGTTTCTGGGCCCGTCCTTTGAGCGTTTCCCGCTGCTTGTACAACTGCATGCCCAGCACCAGGGCGGCGCAGCTCAACGCCAGGACCAGTGCGATCAGAATCCGAGAAATCCATTTGATCATGATGACTCCCGTCACGCGTTCCGCAGGATGACCGTCAGCCGCCACCGGACTGGAAGCTCTCCCGGCCACTCTATACGAAAGCCAGCCGACCAAGCAACACTATTTTTTCCAGGCGCGCAGCTGCGGGGACGCCGTGCGCCGCGGACTCGAGTGCGGGCCAGAAAAGCATTGCCGGGCGGGCAGTTATCCGGTATACAGACCGGGTATGTCGATGCCTGCCCAAGCCCATTCCCTGCCCGCGGCACTGTACGTGGTCGGCACGCCGATCGGGCACTTGGAGGACATGACGCTGCGCGCGCTGGCGACCTTGCGTGGCGCGGCGGTCATCGTGGCGGAGGACACGCGGCACACGCGCATCCTGCTGGACCGCTACCAGATCCGGGCGCCGCTGCTGAGCGCGCACCGGTTCAACGAGGCCGCCCGGGCGCCGGGCGTCGTGGCGCGGGTGGGCGCCGGGCAGGCGGTGGCGCTGGTGACCAACGCCGGCATGCCGGGCGTGTGCGATCCCGGGTCGCGCCTGGTGACCGCCTGCCGCCGGGCCGGCCTGCCGGTGACGGTCGTGCCGGGCCCGTCGGCGGTGACGGCGGCCATGGCGCTGAGCGGGTTCGGGGGAGGCGGCTTCCGCTGTGAAGGTTTTTTGCCGCGGACGCCGGGCGCGCGCCGGAACCGGCTCGAGCAGTTGCGGCACGAGTCGGCGCCCGTGGTGATCCTGGAATCGCCGTACCGCTGCCTGGCCGTGCTGTCCGACCTGAACGATCTCCTGCCGGAGCGCGAGTTGTTTGTGGGACGGGAACTGACCAAGCTGCACGAGGAATGCCTGTGGGGCACGGCGGCCGAGCTCTATCGGCGCCTGTCGGAGCGGTACGGCGGGGACGCCGGCCGCGCGCCGAAGGGGGAACTGGTGCTGGTGCTGGCGCCGGCCGGCCGGCCGGCGAAGCCCGCCGACACCGGAATGCCATGAACGCGCCCGCGACGAGTCCCGTGCTGCAAGTGGCCCGCCACGGCGACACCGCCTACGTGCGTGTCACCGGCCTGGCCACCTTTGCCGTGGCCGCGGCGCTCAAGCGATTCGGAACGGCCGCCCTGGAACAGGGCTGCACCCGGCTGGTGCTGGACGCCGGGGCCTGCGACAACATGGACAGCACCCTGATGGGCGTGCTGGCGGGACTGGCCGGGCGCCTGGCCCGCCTGCCGGGCGGCGGC
>CAZUYI010000393.1:0-2566 GCA_964624095.1 uncultured Verrucomicrobiota bacterium
CGATACCGGCAATTTTGAATAATTTCCCGCCGAGCAGGTGGGTCTTCTTCCAGACAACCGGGCTGCTGAGAGTCCAGGGTGTCCGGATGCCGGCGGCAGGACTCGAAGCTGAAGGCGAACGCCGCGGCGCGCACCGGCTTGACGGGCTGGAGCCGCCGGACGGCGGCCCACGTGTCCAGGAGCGTGTCGTAGTGCTCCGGCTCCCAGCTCCGGGCATGGAACCCGTTATCCCGCCAGTAGGAAAACCCGTTGCACCCGAACCATACGGCGCCGCCGGCGATAGCCAGCAGCCGCTTGCGGAAATAGGCCGGCGGCGCGTGGCAGAGGGCGTAGGGCGGGTGCCCGCTCATCAGCAGGCCGTCCACCGGCACGCTCGAACCGGGATACATTTCCATGAACAGGGTCGTGTCCGGCGCCGCCAGCTTCAGGGCCGCCAGCTGAAACACGCCGCGCCAGATGGAATACCGGCACAGGAAGGGATAGTCTTCGAGGAACAGCGGGCCCCAAGTCCGGATGGGCGGCTGCGTGAGGTCGAATCCGGTGTAGAGCGGGAAATAGCCGGCCTTGTAGTTCGAGGCGTAGGTCGGCACGACGCCGTAGAGCATGGTCCAGCGGGCGCGCGGATTCAGCGAGCGCACCCAGGCGTCGGCGCGTTGGTAGAGCCCGTTCGCGGCGCGGGCCATGTAATCGAGCCAGGGCTTCCAGTAGCGCGCGACGAGCCGCTCGAAGGCCGCGGGCGTCAGCACGCCCTTGACCGGGTCCGTCTCCACCAGGCGCCGGCGCTCGTCGGGGTCGGGCACGTGCTCTTCCGCGAACCGGCGTAGCGTCTCGACCAGGTCGTTCCGGTACACGGCTCGCTTCCAGAGGTCGAAGCGCCGATTCGCTCCCGGCGGCATGGCGCACACGAGGTCGGCTTCCCGCACGACGTCGGCATAATCGGCCGCGCGCCGCGTGCCGCAGTTGCGCTCGATGAACTGGAGCCGGCGCCCGTAGGCATGGAGGGTATTCCAGACCCGGCCGGCGCGCGCGAAGTCGGCCTGGTAATAGACCCCGGTCATGTAGTGGCACGCGTCCACCGTCTCCCCGACCCACGGGTCAAAGGTATTGGTCGTGATGCCGCGGGCCTCGTCGGGGAAACTGTGCAGTTCCGGCAGGCCGGAGGCCAGCGGGGCCGGCAGGCCGCGCGGGTCGGCCGGCATGACCTCGAACGCGCGCCGGAGCCCGGCCGCCGGCCGCGCGCCCTCGCGCCAGCGGACGACGAGGTGATAGACGCCCACGGGCAGGGCCGGGGCGTCGATCGCACAGGCGAGCGTCTCGACGCCCAGCTCCCGGCGCAGTCGGAGCGACAGCGGGTCGTCGGCTGGAACGGCCTCGAGCCGCGGCGCGTCGGGCAGCGGCTCGCGGAACGCGTTTTCCAGGCACGCCTCGGCGTGCCAGTCGGCCGCGCGGCAGGACGGGTCGCGAAACCGGAGCAGAGTTCGGAAGGCGCACGGCTCGCCCTCGACGAAGAAATGGTTGGCGCGGGCAAAGGCAAGGGCCCGCTCGCGGCGCGGATCGTCGGGCGGCACCCGTCGGAGAACGGCCTTGTCGTCCGGCGACTGCAGCTCGATCGCCAGGCGGCCGGGTTCGAGCGGGGCGCCGAGGTAGCCGATCCGGCCGTCGGCCGGGTTGACCCACGCCTCGACGGGCCCGCCGGCCTGGTGCGGCGCATACTGGTGCCGGTAGTGCGCGTAGCCCACGAAGAGCCGGGCATCGGGCGGGAACTCGGTGAAGTAAAAAAACCGTTCGAGCGGACATTCGGCGTCGGCCGGAAAGAACTTGAAATTCCGGAGATCCTCCGACTTGCGCAACCCCACCGTGCCGTTCACCAGGCAGCAGCGCCCGAGCTCCGCGCCGGCCGCCGTCTCCAGCCGGACGTTCGGCCGGACGAGTTCCTCGTTGCCGGTATAGAAGCCGCCGGGGCAGTCCGGCGGCTGGTGGGCGGACCCGCCGCTCAAGCGCACGGCAAGCCGGGTGCATCCGCCGAACTCGTGGGCGGCCAGATCGAAGACAAACGGCTTCTGCATGCCGTTCAGTCCGGCCGGCAACTCGACCCGCACCGGCGCCCAGACCGTACGGGCAGGCATGTCCCGGGCCGCGGCCACGCGGAAGGACTCGAGCCACACGTGGCGCCCGAGCATCTTGCGGTCCGCCGCGCCGGAATGGTCCACGGCGATCCGTCCGGCGCCGAACGCGCGGGTCGAGTCCTCGAACGGCTCGAAGACGGTATCGCCGCACACGGCCTCGATCCGCGCGCCGGACACCGTCAGCCGGATGGCGCGCGGCACCGCGATGTCCGGGCCCGGCGCGCTCGTCCGGCGTTCCTGGAGCGGCTGGAACACGTTCCGCTCGCAGGTCCCGAACACCACCCGCGCCTCCGCCCGGCCCCACTGGAAATGCGCGTAATAGCCGCGCCGTGCCCGCGGGTCGTACCGGAAAAACAGGACCAGCCCGGTCGCCTCGCGGAAGTGCGGGTCGCCGCGGCAGACGGCCTCGAGGGTGAAGTCGTCCAAGCTCGGCGTCACGG
>CAZUYI010000394.1:0-2560 GCA_964624095.1 uncultured Verrucomicrobiota bacterium
AGACCCAGTCCAGCGCGGCGAGGAAACACACCCGGGATTCGACGTGGGCATTGTACTCGTCCAGCCGCAGGTAATGGTCCAGCGTGGCGCGCAGCATGGCGCGGATGTTGACCAGCAAGGCCGGGTCGCCGGTCACGCGGTACACCAGCGCCGCCGCCATGAGGCCCGGATAGGACTTCCACGTGTCGCCCATTTTGAACGAATGCGCAATACCCCAGTCCCTGACGTGAAACTCCTGGAAGGAATAGACCGCCCGCTGGAGCTTCTGGAAGGCCTCCGGATCGGCCTCGAGCCGGGCCGTGACGGCGGGCCAGGTATCCGCGTTGAAAAACAGGCGCGGGCGACCGGGCCGGATCCGGGGCGACACCTCGATCGCCGCCAGGTGCAGGCGCGCATTGAATCGCGTGGCGCGGTCCAGGCCGGGTTCGGCCAGCAGGCGTTTCAGCTCCTCGCTCGCCGCCGCGAGATTCGTTTCCTGCAGGAAGGCGCGGGCCATGGCCAGGCGCACGGTGTTCGTCCAGCCCCGTTGCACCGCGTGAGACTCCGACCGGCCGAACGCCTCCCGGGCCGCCGCGCAGTCATTTTCCAGGAGCCGCGTTTCGCCGATCCCCAGCTCGGCGCGCGCGCGTTGGTCGGGGCTCGCGCCCGGCATGGCCAGGACCGCCTCGTAGTGCCGGCGCATGGCCGGGGCATTCGTCGGGGCCATACCCCAGACATCCAGCCCATCGGTATCGCCCAGGGCCAGGTACGCTTCGGCCCGCTCGGCATCCGTGCGCGCCGCCTCGAGCGCCCGCCGGAAATCCTGACGGGTGGCGGCATAATCGACCGGAAGGCTCCAGTGGGCGGGACTGAATCGCTTCCGGCCCACGGCCATGAGTCCGATGAACGCCGACTTCAGGTCATCCGGCCCCTCGCTTGCGAAGACGAACCCGCCGCTGCCGGCCACCACCGCGACGGCCAGGACATGCTCGCCCCGGCTCAGCGAAACTTGAAACGTGTGGTCGCGCCCCGTAACGGGGGCTTTCTGGTTTCCGGCGGCCAGCGTGTCATAGACCGGGCGCCCGTCCACCCACCACTGCATCCACCAGTCGGCGCCGGCCCCGATCTGGATGGCGCCATCCGCCGGCATCGTGACCGGCGCCAGCAGATAGACCGTCGTCCCGCGCGGCAAGCCGCCGCCCAACTCGCGGTTCAGATCAATCCGGCAGTCCGCCAGGCGCAGCGGGCGGGCGGGATACCGCGTTCCGTTAATCTCCAGTTCCTCCGGGATAGACGTCAGCCGCTCCCCGGGCAGCAGGTCCGCTTTTCCAGGCCTTCTGGGCCGGGCCGTGCCCCCGCTATCCAAGCCCGGCGGTACCGGCCCGAAGGCCGCCCACTCGCGCGGCCAGATGACATCCGGCGCCCCGGGCGCCGGGCCGGCGCACAGGATGGCAAGACCCACGATCAGCACCGACTTGTTCATCCCGGTCATTCCGCACCTCCGCGTGGCGTCCTTCAGGATTCCGATCGTGTGCGTATGCATCCCTGGCATGCACGCGTGCGCACCGTGCCGCCGCGGCGCGGCGGCGACGGGTCATTCCTCCAGCGCCAAGCCTTCCTGCCGCTGGACCCCAGTCGCCAGGTCGTTGTCCGCCACCGTCTTCCCGCCCTCCTCGATCCGGATGCGGCCGCCCACCGCGCCGGACTCGTTCAAGGTGATCGCATACGCGCGCGGGCCGGCGGTAAAGGACAGCGTGACCTGATTGTCGCCACGGCGCATCGTGCTCTCAACCATCTCGCCCTCCTGCTGGTCCGAGACCTGGATCAGGTGCAGGAAGCAGTCCTCCGTTCGGGCGGCGCCCGGCTTGACCTCGACGCGCCAGCGGCCCATGGCCTCGGGCGGTTCGGTGAATCCGCGCCCGAACCGTTTCCACCAGTTGCCGACGCCCGGCTCCTGGAAGGCATCGGTGATGGCCCAGTTGCGCCCGTCGGCCCAGAACTCCTTGCCCGGGCCGCCGATCGGCTCGAGCACGGCGTCCGCCGGCAGCAGTGTCCGGCAACAGAGGCGCCCTTCGTCCTGGTCCGCCCGGAACTCCTTCCCCGTGATAACCGGCTCATTGGCCGTGTGCAGCAGCCAGGCCTTCGGGTAGTCCGCCTGCTTCGCGGTCACCCGGTCGAACACCACGAAGTGGTCCGGGGGCAGGTAGACGAACTGGCGCGTCATCTGCGCGCACTTGTTGGTGTGGTAGACCGGGGTGGCGTCCACTGCCGTATAGGCGTAGAGCCGGTGCGTCTCGAAGGCCAGCGGCCGGGCCTGCTGCGGCGGCCGGTTCTGGCCGCCGGCGTTGGACGTGACCGGGCCGGTCGAACTGATCGGGAATTTTTCGCCGGGCATGTGGATCAGGACGGCGTTATGGGCCACCGTCTGGTGCCGGTAATTGGGCGAATGCGGCAGGGCAAACCGCGTGCCGGTATCCAGGGCGAGGAACCCGCGCTTGTAGATGGAAAAGTGGGTGGCATCGAAGTCGTGCCGCCAGCCCGATTCGCCGCCGCCCTGCGAAAACAGGGCGCAGGTCTCGTT
>CAZUYI010000395.1:0-2555 GCA_964624095.1 uncultured Verrucomicrobiota bacterium
CCGCTCCTGCCTGATGTTCATCCGCAGCGCGGCGCGCCAGTACGGGCTGCCCTGGAGCACGTACGTGGCCGTCTTTTACGGCGAGGGGCACCCGACCTTCTACCGGCCCGGCCAGGGCAAGCCCGCGTCGCTGCTTCTGCGCGAATGCATCATGGGCTATTACCTCGGCGCCACGTTTTTCTCGGCGGAAGGGCAGGGCAGCGGCTCGCTCACGCTCCACGACAAGGAAACCGGCCGCTACCGGCTCAGCCCGCACGGCGAGGCGTTCAAGGCCTTTTATGACTGGGCCCGGTCCGAGGCCGGGGCGCGCGGCACGAGCTACACGCCGATCCTGTTGCTCGCGGACATCCGCCACGGCCGCGGCGGCCGGCGTGGCCGCGCGCCGGAGATGGATTGGAAAATCTGGCAGGACCTCCCGATGGAGGACGGGGATTACATGTTCGAGCATGTCGTGCGGACGGTTGACCGCTACGTGGACTCGCGGCCTGCCGGACGCCGGCCGGAGGGCGAGCCGGCCGATTTCTGGCCGGAGTCTCCGGAGCGGCGCGCCTGCGCCGAGTCCTTTTTTGCGAAGCTCGATCCGGCCTTCTACACGCCGCAACAGTTTCCCGCGCCCTACAGTCAGAACCAGCGCAACTCGCGCATCGGCGACTTGTGCGACGTGTTTTTCGCCAACCCGCCCAGCCAGGGCGGCGCCCTCAAGCAGGAGCAGCTCGACCGCTACGCCGTGGCGCTGCTGATGGGCGACATCGAGATGAACGACGGGCTCGCCGAACGCCTGAAAACCTACGTACGGACCGGCGGCACGCTGGTGGTCAACAGCGCCCAGTGCGCGGGACCCCTGGCCGATCCCGAATTCCTCGGCCTGACCGTCGGCCCGGACGCGCGCGAGGAAGACCGGATGCGGATCGCGCCGGTTGCCCTGCGCTCGGCGGAGGTGCTCATGGCCTCGCCGGCCGGAACGCCGCTGGTCGCGCGCAACCGCTACGGACGCGGGCACGTGCTGGTGACCACCCCCCGCTACCTGCTGCTGGAGGACCGGAAGGTTCCCGCGCCGCTGATCGAAGCGCTGCTGGCCGCGCTCCAGGACGAGGTGCTGCCCATCCGCTTCCGCGGGAACTGCCAGTTCCTGCTGAACCGGGTCGCGCCCGACCGCTGGCATGCGGTGTTGATCAACAACGAGGGGGTCATCAAGCATGCGCTGCGGGAAGAGACGCTGTTCATGCCGTGCTATGACTCGACGGTGACGCTCGACGCGCCGGCCGGCGTCGAGGCCCGCGAAGTGTTTGCCGGCGGCGAGATCAAGGCGCGGAACGAGGGCGGCCGGACGCACGTGGAGGTCGTCGTGCCCGCCGGCCAGGTGCGCGTGGTCGAGTTCCGGAACGTGCGGCTGTAACGCATGGGGCCGCGGCGCCGGGCCGTGGCCACGGCGCCGGGTCCGCCATAAAGCGCAGTACGCCCCGCGTGGGGCCACTACGGGAGAAAGAGTCATGCTGCCTATGAAGACGTGCCGCGCGTGCTGTGCTATCGGGTTGGCTCTGGCGGGGCTGCAGCTTGTGGCGGCGCCGCTCCCGCCGCTGATCGGGCACTGGCCGCTCAACGAGGGCGAGGGCACTCACGCGCGCGATCGCTCGGGCAACGGCTGGGACGGCGTCATCCAAGACGGCCAGTGGACGCCCGCCGCGCCCGGTGTGCCGGCGAGCCTGACCCTCCGCGCCGGGCGCGTCACGATCCCGGAGCGGGCCATGCCCGGAGCGTACGAGCGGGGCGCGCTCCTGTTCTGGTTCAAGCCGGATACCGCCGCGTTGCCGAAAAAAGGCGGCAGCCTGGCCGCCGTGCGGGACCGGCTGACCGTGAGCCTGAACGGCCCCGCGCTGCTCTGGGTCGAGTGGATGACGCAGGACGATTGTTTTGTCCTGTACGGCAAGCTGCCGGAGCCGGACGCCTGGTATCACGCCGCCGTCCTGTGGAGCGGCCACACATACGAGCTCTGGCTGAACGGGGTCCTGGTGAGCGAGCGCCTGGCCTCGCCGAATTACGCGGTCCAGCGCGGCGGGCTCATCCTGGGGAGCCGGGGCCGGTACGAGAAATATTCCGGCGCGCTGGCCGATGTCCGCCTGTATGCCGACGCGCTCCCGGAGGCCGATGTGGCGGCCGTGTTTGCCGAAGGCCGGGCCGGTCGCGGCGCTCCGGTTCTCGACGGGCGCCGTGCGCGCACCCTGGCGCTCGACGCCGTGCCCACGAACCTACCGGCGCCCGCGGTCCGGGGGCCCTTTTATGAACAGGCGCTGGCGGAGTCGCTGCAGCCGGTGCGGCCGGGCGGCGCGGCGGGCGCCCCGTTCTGGAATTTCAACGTGCGCCGGTTCATCTACGCGCCGGCGTTCGGCCCGTCGCCCCAGTACGGGAGCGTGCAGGCGGTGTCGAACGCCGCCGCCTATCGCTTCACGGCCGTGGCCGCTAAAACCGGGGCGCGCGTCGAGTTCGAGGCGCCGTCGCCCCACGCGGCCCTGACGCCCATCTGGGCCGACCTGCCGGTAGATACCATCTTCCTGACC
>CAZUYI010000396.1:0-2552 GCA_964624095.1 uncultured Verrucomicrobiota bacterium
CCGCTCCTGCCTGATGTTCATCCGCAGCGCGGCGCGCCAGTACGGGCTGCCCTGGTCCGACTACGTGGCCGTGTTCTATGCCAATGCCCACCCGACCTTTCAGAAGCCCGGCCACGGCAAGCCGCCCTCGCTCCTCTTCCGCGAATGGCTGACCGGCTATTACCTCGGGGCCACCTTCTTCTCCGTCGAGGGGCAGGCCATCGGCTCGCTCACCCTCAAGGATGGCGAGTCGGGCCGGGTCCGGCTCAGCCCGCACGGGGAGGCAGTCCGGGACTGCTATGCCTGGATGCGCAGTCCGGCCGGCGCGCGGGGCACCTGCTACACGCCGATCCTCTTGCTCGTGGACCTCTACCACGGGCGCGGCGGCCGGCGCGGCTGGGCCGGTCCCTACGACTGGAAGATCTGGACCGACCTCGAGATGGAGGACGGCGATTACATGCTCGAACACCTCGTGCGCACGGTGGACCGGTTCGTGGATTCCGGACATACGGAGGCCTATGAGTTCCACCCGCCCTACAGCCAGAACCTGCGCAATTCCCGGCTCGGCGACCTCTACGACGTGTTCTTCGCCAACCCGCCCAGCCAGGGAGGCGTCATCCGGAAGGACCACCTCGACAAGTATGCCGTCGCCCTGCTGGCGGGGGCGGTCCGCGTGACGGGCCCCCTGGCGGAGCGGCTGCAGACCTACGTGCGGGAAGGGGGTACTCTGGTGGTCAACAGCGCCCAGTGCGAGGGCCCGCTGGCGGACCCGGCCTTCCTGGGCGTGGGGGTCGGCACGAACACGTTCTGGGAAGACGACCTGTGCATGGCGCCGCTCGACCTTCAGGGCGCCGACACGCTGCTGGCGTCCGCCTCCGGCGCGCCGCTCGTCACGCGCCACCGGGTGGGGCAGGGGCATGTCCTGGTGACGGCCCCGCGCTTCCTGGTTATGAGGGACCGCAAGGCGCCGGCCCCGTTCATCGAGACGCTGCTCCTCAAACTGCAGGAGGAGGTGCTCCCGATCCGGGTCCGGGGCAACTGCCAGTTCCTGTTGAACCGGCTAGCGCCCGACCGCTGGCAGGCGGTGCTGATCAACAACGAGGGGGTCATCAAGCACCCGACCAATGCCGAGACCTTCTTCCTGAAATCCTATGACGCGCCCGTGACGCTCGACGCGCCCGCCGGCCTGGCGGCCCGCGAGGTGTTCAAGGGCGCGCCGCTCGAGTGCGCCGAGGAGCAGGGCCGCCTGCGCGTGACCGTCGTCGTGCCGGCCGGCGAGGCGCGCATCGTGGAATTCAACGGGACGCTCCCGATGGACGGTGCCCGGTGAGCGGGGTGGGCGCGGCCCCGAAGGGGCCTCGGCACAGGGAGGCATCATGAAACCGGGAGACGGCGGCGGGCGGCGCGTGAACGATTGGCTCCGCACCCTGGCGGGCGCGGCCCTGCTCGCCGCCGCGGGAGTGGCCCGTGCGGCGCCCGAGGCGGCCGTACCGCCGGCCGATGCCGTCTGGGTGAATGCCGCGCACCGCGGCCCGGCGACGGGATCCCGCGACCGGCCCTTCCCGGACCTGGCGGCCGCCTGCGCGCGCGCCCGGGCGGGCGCCACGCTGGCCATCGCCGAGGGCGAGTACTCGCTGGGCGCCGGCCTGGTGCTCGGCCAGTCGCTGACCCTGCTGGGCGTCGGGCCGGTCGTCCTGAAGGGCGCCGCGGCGGGCGCCCCGGCCGTCACGGTGCGAGCCGGCACGGCCACCTTGCGCTGCCTCACGCTGGACGCGGCCAAGCCGGACGGCACGCCCGGCTACGCGGCCATCCTCGTCGAGTCGAACGCCGGCTGCGTGGTCGAAGGCTGTGTCCTGCGGAACGCCAGCCCGTATGGCGTGCTTGACCGCGGCGGAAGCGGACCGCTTGTCATCGCAAAGTCCGCGTTCGACCGCGTGAAAAACCCCGTCGCGGCCGCCCGCGGCTGCCGGGTCACCGGCTGCGCGTTCTCGAACACGGTCGCAGGCGTGCTGGTGGCGGTGGCCGATGGCGCGCCCGGCGCCGTGACGGTGTCGGGCAACGTCTCGGAGGCGCGCGGCCTGCTGGTGCGGTCGGGCGGCATGGGCGACGTGCGGATCGGCGGCAACCGCACGCGCGGGCCGCTGGCCTCGATCGCTCGCTGCGAGGGCGTCATCGAGGTGTCCGACAACGAGGTCGAGTCGGCCGCCCGCGCGACCCTGATCAACGTGGAGCCGTCCTGCCGCTCCGGGCGGGTGCTCATCCGCGGGAACCGGCTGCTGAACGCGCCGCCGGAACCGAACGCCGACAGCCGCGAGGGCATCCGGGTCGTCAGCCAGGCGGACGTGCGGATCGAAGGGAACCGGATCGAGGATCGTCAGACGGGCCCCTGGGCCGGCATCCAGGTGATCTCCAAGCACTCCGACGCCGTCACCCGCTCGTGCGTCATCAGGAACAACGAACTGCGGCTCCATGCCCGGTCCGGCTACGGCATCTGCGTCGGCGCCGAGGGCACCACCGCGAACGACGACAAGATCCAGGGCGCCATCGTCGAGCACAACACGGTCTACGGCGCC
>CAZUYI010000397.1:0-2551 GCA_964624095.1 uncultured Verrucomicrobiota bacterium
GCGGCTCGGGCCGCGTACCGCCAGGCGCGCGAGCAGGCCGCGACCGACGCCGAGAAGGCGGCGGCGTTTCTGGGGGAAGGCCAGGTCTGGCTGGCCGATGTGTACGCGCAGGACGGGGCGGGCGCCCGCGCCCTGTTTGCCGAGTGCCTGGCGCTGAGCGGCCTGGATCCGGCCCAACGGGCGGAGGCCTGGCTCGGGATCGCGGAGACGCGCCTGCTGGAGAAGGACTACGCGGCGGCCGGCGCCGCCTGCCGCGCGGCGCGCGAGGCGGCGGACGACCCGCTGTCGCTCGCGCGGGCCCAGCGGGTGGAGGCCATGAGCCTGCTTCAGCGGCGCGACTATGGGCGGGCGCGCGAGGCCCTGTGCCAGCTGCTCGAGATGGAGGGCCTGGCGGCCATGGACACCGGCGAGCGGGCGCGCCGGACGAGCCAGGCGCGGGCGGAAATCGAAGCATGGCGCGACGTCGTGGAGTTCCTGCCGTGCCTGCGCCGCGACCGGCCCCGCCTCTTCTTCACCGCCGAGACCTGGCCGGCCATCCGCGAGCGGGCCCTTACGGCGGAAAAGGAACTCTTTGACTACCTGCTCGCCGAGGCGGACGGCCTGCCGGCGGACGACATCCCGGCGACCCTCACCTGCGAGATCATGGACGCGGCGTTCGTCTATCGCGTGACGGGCCGGCCGGACCTCCTGGAGAAAGTCCGGCGCATGCTGAAGGTCACGGCGGACGCGTTGCCGGACCTCGACGCGCAGGGCGGAATCCAGGGCTATGCCCTCCCGCGCGTATCCTGGTCGGCCGCCCTGGACTGGGTCTGGAACGATCTGCCGCCGCCCGAGCGCCAGGCGCTGGCGCATGCCATGACACGCTACGCGTGGCACCGCTATGTCACGGCCCGCTCGGACGGCATGCTGGCCGTCTGGCCGCACTATTACCTGCAAAGCGCGTTCTTTTACATGGGCTTGGCCGCGTGGCAGGACGAGCTGGACGATGTGGATGCCGTCCGCGCCCTGCGCGTGATGGCGGTGGGCCTCAAACAGCACCGCGACAAGATCGCCGAGCGTCTCGACGTCACCGGCGATGACGGGGTCTGGCAGGCGAATGTCGAGTATGATTTTGCCTCGGTGCCCGGCCCGTTCTTCGCCTTCCTGCATGCTTGGACGCCGGCCACCGGCCTGCCGGTACCGCCCGAATGGGCCGACGCGGCGCTCAACCCGGAATTCATTCTGCGTATGGCGCCCGGCTTCGATCGCCATCCGTTCAACGGGCAGATCACCCGGTTCCTGCACCTGAACTATGCGGGACATTCCAACGGCGCCTGGGGGCTTGGTGCCTGTAACGCGGGCAACCTCTATTTCTGGCTGGCGCAGTACCTGAACCTGTTCGGCCGCACCCGGCCGGACCAGGCGGCCATCGCCCACGAACTGCGCCGGCGCATGAACGACCTGGAGGCTCGCCGGGTCCGGACCGCGCCCGGGCCCGAGCAAAACGGCCAGGCCTATCCGCTGTTCCAGTTCTTCCTCACCGAGCTCGACCGGGCGCCGGCGCCCGCGTTGCCGGCCGGCCTGCCGACGGCCCGCCATTACGAGGGGAACGGGCTGATCGTCATGAACTCCGGGTTCGGCTCGAACGATACGTATATTCTCTTTTCGGGCGGCGGCGGGGCGCCGGGCCGGCGCCACGACTATGACGCCGGGCATTTTTCCATCTACCGGAACGGCTACCTGGCCCTGGACACCGGCGCGCGCTTCGCGGAGGACCATTCGGCCAATTACCGGCACCAGACGGTGGCCCATAATGCCGTGCTCATCCGCATGGACGGCGAAACCTGGAAGAACCAGAGCGGCCCGGTGATCTCGAACAGCGGCGGCCAGAACCAGGGTCCGCACGAGGCCCGCACGGTGGCGTTTGAAAGTCACAAGGAGTATGCCTACGCGGCCCTGGACACCACGCCCGTGTATCATCCGGATAAATGCAGCCAGGCCATACGCCAGTTCCTGTTCGTGCCGCCCGGCCATGTGGTGGTGTTCGACCGGGTTCGCGCCCGGGACGCGGTGTTCCCGAAAACCTGGCTGCTGCACACGGCCAACGAGCCGGTCCTCGCGGGAAAAGAGTTCCGGGCGGACCAGGACCGGGGCCGGCTCTTCTGCCGGACCCTGCTGCCGGCGGACGCCGTCTTGGACGTGATCGGCGGGCCGGGCCGCGAGTTCTGGGCCGACGGCCGCAACTGGCCGATCGAGACCGTCTGGCGCTACGGCCAAGACTGGTGGAAAGCTCACGGCCAGGGCCATACCGAACCGCCCGAGGCCATGGGCCGCTGGCGGGTCGAGGTCAAGCCGGGCAACCCGCGGACCGAGGACGTGTTTCTGCACCTGATCCAGGCGTCGGAGCCGTCCGTGGACCGGCTGGCGCCCAGTCGGGTGACCGACTGCGACGGCGAGGTGGAGTTGGCCTTTGACGCGGGCGGCCGTTCCTATATCCTGCGCTTGAACAAGACGGGGGCGGTGGGAGGGCACCTTGCGATTAGCGAGGGCGGGCAGGTCGTACTCGACCGCG
>CAZUYI010000398.1:0-2545 GCA_964624095.1 uncultured Verrucomicrobiota bacterium
GTGGAGGCGCGGGCGGGCGGGCGGATCCGGGCCGGGCGGGGGTGGGGAAAGCGGCGACAAGTCGCCGCAGTCCAAAGGCCCGACGCGGCGTCGGGCCGAAGAAGGATAAGCGTGCTCGCGGGCCGCATTCCCGCGCCACATGCCGCCACAGTGTGGGCCCCAAAATAGCGCTTGCATCCGGACCGGTGCACGCCGCATGATGACGCCCATGGCTGCGGTGCGCCTTGCCGATCAATGGACGGACTACGAGCTGCTCGATGCCGGCGACGGCATGAAGCAGGAGCGGTGGGGCGACTACGTGCTCGTGCGGCCCGATCCCCAGATCATCTGGCCGCGCGCCTCCCACGCTTCGTGGGATCGCTATGATGCCATCTATCGCCGGAGCAGCGCGGGCGGCGGCCGCTGGGAATTCAAGCGGCCCCTCCCCGACGCCTGGACGGTCCGCTACCGGAATCTCGTGTTCTCCGTGCGTCCCACCGGCTTCAAGCACGTGGGCCTGTTTCCCGAACAGGCGGTGAACTGGGATTGGCTCGACGCGCGCATCCGGAGCCGGGCAGCTCCCGTCTCGCTGCTCAACCTGTTCGGGTATACCGGCGGAGCCACCTTGGCGGCGGCGGCCGCCGGTGCCCGCGTCTGCCATGTGGATGCCGCCCCCGGCATGGTGGCGTGGTGCCGCCGCAATGCCGAGCTCTGCGGGCTTGGCGCGGCGCCCATTCGAACCCTCGTGGACGATTGCCCTCGGTTCGTGCGGCGCGAGGCGCGGCGCGGCGTCCGCTACGACGCCATTGTCATGGACCCCCCATCATTCGGGCGCGGCCGGCACGGCGAAGTGTGGAAGCTGGAAGATCATCTCTGGGAACTGGTCCAGGAATGCCGGCGACTTCTGACGGACCAGCCCCTGCTGTTCCTCGTCAACTGCTATACCGCCCACCTTTCCCCCCGGGTCATTGCCAACCTCGTGGCGGACGCCTTCCGGGTCAAGCCGGACGCGATAGACGCCGGCGAGCTCGGTCTGCGGGTGCGCCGCGATGGTAAAATCCTGCCCTGCGGGGTGGCCGTGCGCTGGCAGGCCTGAGGCGCAGGCCCGCCGGGCCCGGCCGCGAGGCGGAGCCCGGCGCCGCGCCCGCCCCCCCTGCCGCCGCGGGTCCACTTTGGGCCTTTTCCTGGCCGGGCTTCATGCTGTATAGTAGGGGCCGACGCGGGAAAGCGCGAACCAGGAGCGCGCCGATGATGTCCGCCGTGACGTTAAAGGGACGCAGTCTTCTACGACTCTCGGACCTGTCGGATGCCGAGTTGGTGTATCTGCTCGACCTGGCCGACCGGCTGAAACGCAAGAAGCGGCGCGGCCTCCGTGGGCACCTGCTCGAGGGCAAGACCATCGCCTTGCTCTTCGAAAAGGCGTCCACCCGGACTCGCGCGGCCTTCACGGTGGCTGCCGCCGACGAGGGCGGCCGCGTCGAGTTTCTGGATCATCACGATATCCACCTGGGTAAAAAGGAATCCATCAAGGACACGGCCCGCGTGTTGGGCCGGATGTTCGACGGCATCCAGTTCCGGGGCTACCGGCAGGCGACGGCTGAAACCCTCGCGCGCTGCGCCGGGGTGCCGGTCTGGAACGGACTGACCGACGAATCCCATCCCACGCAGGCCCTGGCCGATCTCATGACGCTGCGCGAAGAGTTTGGGCAGCTGCGCGGCCTGAACGTCGTGTTCCTCGGGGATGGCCGCAACAACGTCTGCCTGTCGCTGATGATGGGGTGCGCCATGACGGGCGCCCACTTCGTGGATTGCACTCCCCCCAGCCTGGCCCCGGCGCCGGAACTCATCGAGCAGGCCCGCGTGGCGGCGCGGCGCAACGGCTGCACCCTCTCGGTCGTGTCCGATCCTGGCGCGGCCGTGCGCCAGGCCAATGCCGTCTATACCGACGTCTGGGTCTCCATGGGCGAAGAAGCCCGGTTCGAAGAGCGGCGCCGGCTGCTGAGCCCGTACCAGGTGACCCTCGACCTGATGCGCCAGACGGGAAACCTCGAGGCAGGTCGCGTCATTTTCATGCACTGCCTCCCGGCCTTTCACAACCACGATACGGATGTCACCCGCGAGCTGGGCGCGCTGGAGGTCGCCGACGACGTGTTCGAAGCGCCGTTTTCAAGGGTGTTCGACCAGGCTGAAAACCGGCTGCACACGATCAAGGCGCTCATGGTGGCCACCCTGGCTGGAGGAGATGCGCGGCGATGAATACGGCTCCCTGCGCCCTGGCTGACCTCTCGTGGGACGCGCTCCAGTCGCTTCCGCCCCTGGAAAAGGCGGCCTGTTTCAATGCCGGCGGGCGCCCCGTTCACGTGCTCATGGCCCAGCAATTTGACCGGCGCCTGCTCGAGGAGCTGGGCGGCCTGGCCACCGCCATCCGGCGCCTGGCCAAGCACAAGGCCGGCATGGACTTCCTGCGCGGCCTCTTGACGCACCGCACGGCCATGCTCTATTTCGCTCAGCCCAGCACGCGCACCTTCCTCTCCTTCCATTCCGCCTGCCAGATGCTCGGCATGAA
>CAZUYI010000399.1:0-897 GCA_964624095.1 uncultured Verrucomicrobiota bacterium
GTCATCACCAGCTACGGCGCCGGCGCGGTCATGGCGGTGCCGGCGCACGACACTCGCGACTGGGCCTTTGCCCGGAAATACGGGCTGCCCATCCGGCGTTCCATTCTGGAGCCCGGACGCCCGCCCGAGCGCGGCGCCATGACGGACGCCTACGTCGAGGAAGGCGTCACCGTGGACTCCGGCCCCTTTTCCGGGCTGCCCGGCCCCGAGGCGCGCGCCCGGATGACGGCCTATGCCCGGGAGCAGGGCTTCGGCCGGGCGATGGTGAACTACCGGCTGCGCGACTGGCTGATCAGCCGCCAGCGCTACTGGGGCGCGCCCATCCCGATCGTCTACTGCCCGGGCTGCGGGACCGTGCCGGTCCCCGAGACAGACCTGCCCGTGCGCCTGCCGGACGACGTCGAGTTCAAGCCGACGGGCGAGTCTCCGCTGGCGCGTTCGCCGGCCTTCATGAATGTGCCGTGCCCGCGCTGCGGCCGGCCCGCGCGGCGCGAGAGCGACACGATGGACACCTTCGTGGACTCGAGCTGGTATTTCCTGCGCTATCTGTCGGCCCGCGACCCGGACCGGGCCATCCGCACGGACCTCTGCGACCGCTGGCTGCCCGTGGACCAGTATATCGGGGGCATCGAGCATGCCATCCTGCACCTGCTCTACGCCCGGTTCATGACCAAGGCGCTGGCCGACATGGGCCACATTCATTTTCAGGAGCCGTTTGCCAATCTCTTTACCCAGGGCATGATCTGCAAGCGCAGCGAGCGCGACGGGCAGCTCTACAAGATGTCCAAATCCAAGGGCAATGTCGTCAGCCCCGACGAGCTGATCCGCGAATACGGCGCCGATACCGTCCGGCTCTACACCCTGTTCATCGGCCCGCCGGAGAAGGACGCCGAGTGG
>CAZUYI010000399.1:907-2528 GCA_964624095.1 uncultured Verrucomicrobiota bacterium
TCCGCTTCCTGCGGCGGCTGTGGCGGTGCGTGTACGCGCACCGGACCGTGCTGCGCGACGCGCCGCGGCAGGTCCCGGACCGGGCGACCCTGACTGCCTGCGAGCAGGCGCTCTATCGCAAGACCCACGAGGCGATTGCCGCCGTCACCCGCGACCTGGAAGGCGCCTTCCACTTCAACACGGCCGTCGCCCAGATCATGGAACTGATGAACCTGATCGAGACGTTTCATCCGAAGCCCGCCGCCCGGGCCGAGGAGCGGGCGGTTTTCCGGCACGCCCTCGAGCGCCTCGTGCTGTTGCTGTCCCCGCTGGCGCCCCACGTGTGCGAGGAACTCTGGCGCGAGTTGGGCGGCGCGCCAAGCATCCTGAGCGTGCCCTGGCCTCAGGCCGACCCGTCCGCTCTGGTACGCGAGCAGGAGGAACTGGCCCTGCAGGTCAACGGGAAGTTCCGCGGCACCATGTGGGCGCCGGCCGGCGCGGACCGCGCCGCGCTCGAGCGCCTGGCGTTCGAGCAGCCACCCGTGCAGCGGCTGGTGCGGCCCGAACAGGTGGTGAAGGTGGTGGTCGTACCCGGCAAGCTGGTCAACATCGTGGTCCGGTCGTGAACGCCCGGTCCCGAGGCCGCGCCGAGCGGCCCGCCGCCTGGCGGCGGACGGGGCGCGCCTGGCTGTACCTCACGCCCGCCGAGCGGCTGGCGTTGGGACTCGTGCTGGGGCTGTTTCTCCTGGGACTCGGCGCCCGCGCCTGGCATGCGGCGCGCGCGGACTCGACGGTCCTCCCGCCGCCGGACGGCGCCCTGCCGGCCCCCTCGGACGGCGCTCCGGGGGGCGCTTGACAGGCGCCTCCGGTCTCCCGTAAGGTTCCGGTTCGCGCGCAGGTAGGCGCGGTGTACGAGACGTATATGGAATGGTCGGTTCGAGACGTGGCGGAGCGCCTGAACGTGGTCGAGCGCACCGTCCTGCACTGGGTGCGCGATAAGGGGTTGCCGTCCGTCCGGAGCGGCGGCCAGTATCGCTTCAACCGCGCCGAGGTCCTCGCGTGGGCCACGGAGCGCGCGATCCCGTTTCCGCAGGATCTCTTCGCGGACGCCCGGGGCGGGGTCGCCCGTCTCCCGTCGTTTGCCGAGGCCTTGGAGGCGGGCGGCGTCCACCACAACCTGGCGGCCCGCGGACGGGACGCCGTCCTGCGCGCCATTGTGGCCGTGCTGCCGCTGCCCGGCTCCGTGGACCGCGACCTGCTCTTCCGCATGTTACTGGCCCGCGAGACGCTGGCCTCGACGGCGGTGGGCGACGGCATTGCCATTCCCCATCCGCGCAATCCGATCGTGCTGCGGGTGCCGGCGCCCCAAGTCACCTTGTGCACCTTGAAGACGCCCGTGGATTTCGGGGCGCTCGACGGCCGGCCGGTTCATGCCTTGTTCACCTTGGTGAGCCCGGCCCCGCGCATTCATCTGCACCTGCTGGCGCGCCTGTCGTTCCTGCTCCGCCGGCCGAAATTCCGGCAGCGGATCGCAGAACGGGCCCCGGCGGCCGACCTGCTGGCGGAGATCCGGCGGGCGGAAGCGGACATGGCGGACCCCGCCGACGGAGGCCGGGCATGCCCCTGATCGGGCTGATGCTCG
>CAZUYI010000400.1:0-2521 GCA_964624095.1 uncultured Verrucomicrobiota bacterium
CTGCAAGGCGGCGATTTCGGCCCGCATCCGGCGCGCCATGAACACCGGGTGGTGCTCGTAGGCGTGCTTCACGACGGTCTGCGCGTGGGCGAGCTTGTCGGGCTCGTGGCGCTGGTAGAGCATGGGGTTGTCGCCGTTGACGGCGTAGCCGAACTGGCTCTGGATGAAGCCCAGCCGGTAGTTCAGGTGCGCCTCGTTGAGGATCGCCTCCACGATGTTTTCCGTCTCGTCATGGTTGCACCGGTCCTCCTGGCCGATGTCGCCGAACGGGTAGGCCACAAACTCGGCCTGGTCGTCGGCCAGCCGCAGCTCCCGGAGGATGGCTTGCCGGCTGTCTTTGAACTCGCGGCGCAGTCGGGCGAAATAGGCGCGCAACGTCTCCGGGCGGTTGCGTTCGGCGTCCCACAACCGGTTGGGCAGGGGATTGCCCCGGTAGCCTTCGGCGTTGACGGGCAGGTAAAAACTGGCGTCCACGAGGTGGCTCCCGAAGGTCCAGGCGCCCGTCTGGTTGTAGTGGCGCAGTTCCTCCCAGGAGGCGATGCCGATATCGTGCCGCTGCACGTTGCCCACGGGCACGTGCAAGGCGAACACGGTGGCCAGCTCGTCGGCCACGGGCGTGGCGTGTATGAGCGTCGTCCGCAGGGCGTCGTCGAAGGTCACGCAGACGTACTTGGCGGGCGAGTGTGCGCGCAGCTCGCTTTCCACGGCCGGCCGGCCGTGCCCGGTGAACTCGTAGCGCATGTGCCGTACGAACCGGTTCAGCCATGGCGCGACGGTGTTGGACGGCGGGTTGGTGACGGATCCAAACAGGGCCGGAATCTGGTCGGGAGTGACGAACGTGAAGCCGGCATCCTTGAGCGCCAACAGCTGCTCGCGGAACTGGCGGATCGAGGTCATGGGCAGCCACTCGCTGGGGGAAAGCCCGTGGTACAGCAGGACCAGCACGGCGCCCATGGCGCCGGCTTCTTCCAGCCGGTCCAGCGACTGGAGGGCGTCGAAATAGCGACCGCGGGCCAGCGCGACGCGGGCGTACAGGAGGTGTCGATACGGATCGTCCGGGTTAAAGTCAATGATAATGGATTTGAGCAGGCGCTCCGCCTCGTCGAGGCGGTTGACGGCCAGCAGGCACTCGAAGAGGCCTTTGAGCGCCCGTTGATTGCGCGGATTAAACTCCCGGAGTACCTCGCGGTACGTCGTTTCGGCTTCGAGGAAGTTCCGGTCCAATACCAGCAGGTCGCCCAGAAACAGGCGCAGTTCCACGGACTGCGGGTCGCACTCCAGGGCCTCGCGGCAGACGTCAATGGCCTGGGCGATTGGCCAGGCCGTGGGGTTGTCGCCGTGCAGCAGGCGCAGGCGCCAGGCCATCCGGCGGAGAAACCGGCTTTTGGCCACCGGGTCTTCGGTCATGTCGGCGACCTGGCGGAGGTTGGGGATCGCCACGTCCGGCTGCTGGCTGAACTCGGCGATGTCCGCCAGCAGGGTGAGGGCCTTGATGTTATCCGGGTCCATGGCCAGCGCCTGGCGGGCGCGCTCGTCGGCCAGTTCCAGGTCGCCCACGTACAGATGGGTTTCCGCCTCGGCCAGCAGGTACTCCAGGCTGTCCGGCGCCACCCGCCGGATGGCGATCCACTCGTCCAGCGCCTCCTCGAAGTCCTGCTTGGCGAAGAGGCCCCGCGCCAATTCGAGGCGCACATCCAGGCGGTCGGGATCCTCTTTCAGCAGGGCCGCCAGCCGCGCCACGGCGTCCTCGACCTTGCCGCGCCACAGCATGTTCTGAGCATAGGCAAATCGAATTTCGTATTGGGTTGGATCCAGTTCCAGGCTGTGCCCGAACAGCTCGGCGGCGCGCTCCAGGCGGCCCTCGCCGGTGGCCAGTTGCGCCAGGCAGTTGAAGGCCAGTGGCTTGTCGGGGGCCAGCTTTGCCAGGCGCTCCCAGAGCTCGCGCGCCTTCTCTTTCTGGCCGACGTGATAGTAGGACCACCCGAGGGTTTCCCACGCTTCCAGCAACGCGGGTTCCTCGCGGATGACCCATTCCAGCTTGGGGATCGCTTCCTCGTACAGCTCGTCCTGCACGTTGAAAAAGGCTTCGTACATCTTCTCGCGGACCGGGCCGGTCGCCACGACGTCCGCCGGGGTGACGCCCGGCTCGGGCTGCGCGACGGCTGCCGCGGACTCCGGCGGTGCGGACGTCGAGCCTGGCCCCGGCGGCGGCGCCGGGACCGCGGGCGTCAATGGAACCTGGATCGGCGCCGGCGAGGCGCCAAGCGACGGCGGCGCGGTCTCGAACGACGGGGTCTGCGCCGCCGTCCGCCGGGCCGGCCCGACGGCCAACAGGGCGCCGGCCAGCAGGGAGGCCAGCGGGCCTCGCATGAGCACGCCGGGCCCGGGGCCGCGATGCTCCGGCGCGGGGTTATTGGGGTCTGATCCGGCTCTGGGCATGGAGATCCTTTACCACAGCAGCGTGACGCCGCCCTGCAGCGTGTATTCGGTGTAGTCCCGCAGGGTGTCCACGGAGAACAGC
>CAZUYI010000401.1:0-2521 GCA_964624095.1 uncultured Verrucomicrobiota bacterium
TCACGCAGTCCGTCTTGGACACCACCCCGAAAAAGCCGCCCATGAAGCGCCTCCTATCACTCGGCCGCCCCGGCCCAATGGGCCGGATGAGGGAAGGTCATACAGCATACCGCGCGGCGCCGAAGAGTCAAGCGCGGCGCCGCGCCGCCAGCGCGCGCTCGGCTTCGCGGTCGGCGTCCCGGCGCCGGAGCGACTCCCGCTTGTCCCCGGCGTGCTTGCCCTGGCAGAGTCCGATCTCGACCTTGATCCGGCCGCGCCGGTTGACGTACAGCGCCAGCGGAATCAGGGCCCGCCCCTTGAGGGAGACCTGCCCGATAAGCCGCCGGATTTCGCGCCGGTGCAACAGCAGCCGGCGCGGCCGGCGCGGCTCGTGGTTGAACGCGTGCCCGTACTCGTAAGGCTTGATGTGGACGTCGCGCAGCACGAGGTTGTTCCCCTCGGCGTCGGCGAATCCTCCAGCCAGGTCGGCCTGGCCGGCGCGGATGGACTTAACCTCGGTGCCCAGGAGCACCAGGCCGGCCTCGAAGCGTTCGAGCACGGTGTAATCGTGCCGGGCCCGGCGGTTCACGATCCGGATGGCATGGGTATCCGATGGATTGGGCATGGGCGTGCTCGGGAACCAACCGCTCGGGACACCTCGGCGACTCAGTCGAACCGGATCATGGCCTTGACCACGCCGTCCCGGTAGCCGGCCACGAGATCGAAGGCCGCCCGGGTCTCCGTCAGCGGGAACCGATGGGTGACCATGAAGTCGGGCTGGAGCAGGCCGCGTTCGAGGAGCGCGAGGGTCGGCGCCAGGCACTCGCACTGGCGGCGCACGTTGCGGATGTCGAGCTCCTTGCGGCGCGCCTGGTCAATGACGATGGAGACCCGCTCCGATTCGGGAATTCCTACCAGCATCAGGCGGCCGCCCGGCTTGAGCAGCGCCACGGCCTGGTCGAGCGCCGAGGCCTCCCCGCAGCATTCGAACACCGCGTCGAGGCCGAGCGGCTCCAGCCCGGCGATCGCAGCCACAATGTCCGTCCGATCCGGGTTTCCCGTCCAGCCGGCCCCGGCCGACCGGGCGACCTGCAGGCGGGCTTCGATCGTGTCGGTCATGAAGAGGCGGGCGGCGCCGAGCAGCCGGGCGCACAGCAGCACGCTGAGCCCGATGGGGCCCGCGCCGAGGATGGCGACGGCCGCGCCCTTCAATGGCAGGGCCCGCCGCGCGGCGTACAACCCGATCGAGAGCGGTTCCGCCAGGGCCGCCTGCTCCAGGGACAGGTCGGCCGGCACGGGAAAGCACGAGGCTTCGGGCATGACGAGGTGCTCGGACAGGCAACCCTCCGTTTGGCCGGGACAGCCCAGGTAGACCAGCGCGCGGCAGGTATGCGGCCGGCCGGCCCGGCATTGGTCGCAGGCACCGCAGGCAATGCCCGGCTCAATGGCCACCCGGTCCCCCGGCCGGACCCGCCGCACCCGTGCTCCCACCCGCTCGACCACGGCCGCGCCCTCGTGGCCAAGCGTAAAGGGATAGCGGACCACCTGGCTGCCGATCCGGCCGGTGGTGTAATAGTGAACGTCGGATCCGCAGACGCCAACGGCGCCCATCCGGAGCAGGACATCGGTATCGCGGGCAAGCGCCGGCGCCGGCACCTCGCGCAGCGCGAGGGTCTTCAGGGCAGTCAGTTGAACGGTGTTCATGCGGCGTCCCCTGTCCGCGGCGCGCCCCTCGCGCCCGAGCCGGCGCGTCAGAACTCGAGCCGGGCCTTCGCCAGACGCCGGCCCAACTCGCCGATCACACGGTCGTCGTCCCGGTCACCTGCCGACTCGAACGTGGCCGAAAATCGCAGGAAAGAGCCCGTATCGTCCCAGGGCACGGTGGAAACGAGGTGCTCGCGGATCAGGTACTGGGACGCCTCCTCGGCCGAGGCGAAGGCCCGCCCGGCCGCCGCGCGCGGGGCGGGTACATACAGGTAGAACGTGCCGCCCGGCATGGCGGCGGCAAAGCCGGCGGCCCGCAGGCACCGGACCAGCTTGCGCAGGCGCCGCTCGTAGTGGCGGCGAATGCGGTCCGCGAGCGCACGGTCGGCAATGCCGGCGCAGGCGGCGTGCTGAATGGCCTTGAATTGGCCGGAATCCACGTTGTCCTTCACCTCGGCATAGGCCCGGACGGCAAGCGCGTGTCCGGCCACGAAGCCCAGGCGCCACCCGGTCATGTTGTAGCTCTTGCTCATCGAGTGCAGCTCGACGGCCACGTCCTTGCCGCCCGGCCGGCTCAGGATCGAGAGCGGCGCGCGCCGGTAGACCAGCGTGGCATAGGCCGCGTCCTGGACGATGAGCAGGGTGTGCCGCCGGGCAAAGGCGATCAACGCGTCAAAGCATTCCTCCGAGGCGGCCGCGCCCGTCGGGTTGTTCGGGTAATTCACGTACATCAGCTTGGCGCGGCCGGCCGCCTCGGGCGGAATCGCCTCGAGGTCGGGATAAAAACCGCGCTCCGGCAGCAGCGGCACACGAACCACCCGGCCGCCGAGGTACCGGG
>CAZUYI010000402.1:0-2510 GCA_964624095.1 uncultured Verrucomicrobiota bacterium
TTGACCAGCAGCCGGCGATAGTCCGGCTGGATGCGCGGCATGTCGCGCACCAGCAACTCGATGGCGTCCGGCGGGAGGTCATCGAGCGCCCGGATTTCTGACTCGGTCAGCAGCCCGTGATGAGAATCGGGGCCGGCATGCGTGTGGGACGCCCCGACCAGGAGGCCGTCCAGCGGCATGCGCCGGGCGAGTTCCCCGCGGGCCTCGTCCACCAGGTCGCGGTTCAGCGCGGCGATATCCATGCCCACCGTCGCCACGCAGCGCCCCTCCGACGCCCACACTCCCGCCGCGCAGTGGAACGGCGTGTCCACGCGATCCCGACCGGTATCGAAAAACGGGGTGATATCCGCCGTGTGAAAACCTGCTTGCAGGGTCATACCCAGGTCTTCCCATGTTTCGGGGCAAGGCCCCACGCCGCCGTCATTTCGCGGCCGGCCCCGTATCGAGTCGCATCTCGGACACGGCCGCCCAGCCGCGTCCGTGGGCCTGCTGAAAGCGCCAGGCCTGGATGCTCATGTCGCCTTGCGCGGCTGCCGCCGCCGGCTCGCCGGCCTCGGCGGCGGGTTCCGCGGTCATATTGAACACCTGCACGCGGTTGCGCCCGGGCGCGAGAACGGCGGCGGGAACGGGCACGGCCAGGTCCTGCCAGTCGGTGCCGGACAGGGCCGCCGGGCCGTCGTAGACATCCCGTCCGTTCACCGCGATCCGGAGCCGGGTCGGGACCGGGCCGGCGTCGCTCAGGACGGTCAGGACCAGCCGCGCGTCGGCGCGCGGCGGCGCCTCGAGATGGAACCGGGCTTCCGTCGCGTCGGGCCAGACGCCGGCGCGGCGCAGGACCAGGCATTGCTTGCCCGCGTGGGAGACCGGCCAGGCGCGGCCCCAGAATTTCGATGCCGGCACGCGCCAGCCGCCCGGCGTTGGCTCCTGGTCCGGGCGCTCGACGCAGACCACGGGTTCCGGGTTTTCGGCCAGCGCCCGCACGACGGGATCCTTGTGCCAGGGCGCGTTCGTGCCGGGCTCCACGCGGGCCACGCGCGCGAGCCAGGTGCAGACGGGCGTGTTGCGGAACACGGTGGTCGTGGACGGGCTGTTGGTCAGGATGCGCACGAACAGGCCCAGGCGCCGCGCGAAGTCGGCCAGATCCTGCCCCTCGAGTCCGGAGGCCTTGTTGAAGACGCTCAGGTCGTTCTTGAGGAAGGTCTCGTGCTCCTGCCGGATGCGGTTGAGGAGCGTCTCGCTCGAGCCAGCCCGCGCGAGGGCCTCCTCGAAGCAGGCGTGGGCGGCGCGCGAAAAGTCCGGCGTCAGCAGCGTCGGGGCGTCCGGCCTATCGCGGAACACGTAGCCTGGCTGCTCGTGCTGGTGCGCGGTCATCTGGCGCGCCAGCAGCTCGAAATAGCGGCGCATGGGCGGGCCCGCCGGGCCGTAGTAGGCGTCCATGAACTCGCCGAGCGCCCGGCCGAGGTCGAGGCCGGGGTCCCACTGCCACTGGCCGTGCAGCCAGCGGGTGACCCACGGGAACGTGCCGCGGAAGTTGAGGTGGTAGATCCCGGTGACGCCCTGGTCCCGGAACCAGCGGAGCCGGTCGAGGTCCGCGCAGGCGTTCCACGGGTAATCGCACACCGTCACGCCGCCCGGGGCCAGGCGGGTCCAGCCCGCGACGTTGGCCATGCCCTCGGCGGCCTTGCCGCAGACCGCGTGCTCGTCGCACGGCCAGTCGCTCGGCCAGGTGGCATAAACGACCTGGATGCCCGGCCGCGGCATGACCCGGCGCGGCGGCTCCTCGGTGCAGGAGGTATAGGCCACACTCACGATCCGCTTGTCCGGGTGTCGCGCGGCCACCCGCTCGGCCACGCCGTTGACGAAGGTCATCCAACTGTCGCTCCGGTACCAGCCGGAGGTCTGGCCGCCGTTGAGCGCGGCGCACGCCGGGCACTCGCAATACCGCATGCCATCGCCGGGCGCGAGCGTGAAATACGTGCAGGCCGGCTGCCGCTCGATCCAGCGGAGGACGCGTTCCGCGGCGACCGCGTGCACCTCCGGGTTCGAGAGGCACAGGTGGACCTCGTCCTGGCGCTGGCCGGGCTTGAACTCGAGCCGCTTGCCCTTGACCATGGCGAAATATTCCGGGTGCTCCGCGTAGTACAGCAGCGGCGGAGCCAGGAATGTGGCGCTGTGCACCCAGGAGCCAACCCCGAAAAACAGGCTGATGTCGGCCGGATCGGCCCAGCAGTCCCGGAGGTAATGGTACCCGTAGACATACTGCGTGGCCATGTCCGGGCGCCAGCCGCCGAACCAGGCGCGGGCCATGGCCGGCCGGACCGCTCGCGACTGGGCGGGCAGGACCACCGCCGGGCCGGGATCCGGCCAGCGGATGACTTCCCGCGCGTAGACGCGCAGGCCCAGCTCGCGGAACAGACCCACGACGCCCTCCACGTTGCCCAGGTTATCGAGTCCGCCGCAGACCGCGCCGCAGCGATCCGTAATGCGGATGCCGTAGCCGCCCGGCGGCA
>CAZUYI010000403.1:0-2508 GCA_964624095.1 uncultured Verrucomicrobiota bacterium
CAGGATCTCCGCCGCCTCCGCCTCCGCCTTGGCCACGCCGTCCTTCTGGATGCGGTCCAACAGACTTTGCAGATCGTCAGGCATGGGCATATATCCTTCCAGAATGGCCGGCCACGCGAAAAGCGAATATACCGTCCCGGGCTCCGCGCTGCAAGCCTGAATCCGACCCGGCGCGGCCTCCGGGCACGGTGCCCCGCTCGCGCGGCGCATGGATTCAAGGCCGAGCCGCGATGCGGCGGCGTGCGGCCGAACACCCGGCCTGCGGGAAAGGACGGCCGTCTTTGTCTTCGGGCCGGATCACGGCACTGCGTGGAAGAGTGTGCCCCCCCCGCTCGTCATTCTGGCCGGCCGGACGAGGACGCGCCGGAATGGCCTTGAGCGGGACGGGGCGTTTGGCCTATAGTCGCGCCGGGAGAAATCCACGCCATGCCGGATCTTCAAGCCTACATTGGGGAACGTGTCCGGCGGATCAACGCCGAGCTCGACCGACGACTGCCGGCCGAGTCGGAACGGCCGGCCGCCCTGCATCGGGCCATGCGCTACAGCGTGTTTGCCGGCGGAAAGCGGCTGCGCCCGATCCTCTGTCTGGCCGCCGCCGAGTCGGTTGGGGGCGTGCTCGAGACGGCGCTGCCCGCCGCCCTGGCGCTCGAGGTCCTGCACACCTACACGCTGATTCACGACGACTTGCCCGGCATGGACAACGACACGCTGCGCCGCGGCAAGCCGACGCTCCACGTGGTGGCGGGCGAAGCGATGGCCATCCTGGCGGGCGACGCGCTGCTCACGCTGGCCTTCGAGTGGCTGGCGGAGGCCCCGCCGCCCGGCCGGTCCACCCGGCTGGCGCTCGAGTTGGCGCGCGCGGCCGGCAGCCGCGGGGTGGTGGGCGGCCAGGTCGAAGATCTGGCCGCCGAAGGACAGCCCCCGGACGCGGACCGCGTGGATTACATACACCGGCACAAGACCGCCGCCCTGCTGCGCGCCGCGGTCCGAATGGGCGGGCTGGCCGGCGGCGCGTCCGAGCCGCAGCTCGCTGCCCTGACGGCCTACGGCGAGGCAGCCGGGCTGGCCTTCCAGATCGTAGACGACATTCTCAACGAGACCTCGGATGCCGCCACGCTGGGCAAGGCTGCAGGCAGTGACCGGGCCCGCGGCAAGATGACCTACGTGGCCGTGCACGGGCTCGAGGCCGCGCGCGCCCAGGCTCAGGCGCTGGCAGGCGAGGCCGTCGCCGCGTTGGGGATCCTGCCAGGCCCCGTCGAACCGCTTGCCGCGCTGGCCCGGTATGTGGCCGAGCGGCGCGCCTGAGGCGCCTCCATGAAAGGGTACCACCCAATCGCCCGGTTGGCCGGCTGGATTCAGGCTGCGCCGGCGGCGCGCGGCCTGCTCGGCACGGCCGCGGCGGTCTGCCTGTGGACGTTTTCCTCGAAGGGGCTTACGGACATCCTGGTGTACGGGGCGCTGCTCGCCGCCCTGGCGAGTCCGGCGCGGCTGGCGAGGGGCCTGGCCGTCTGGCGCCAGCCGGCCGGTCTGGCGTTTGTCGTTGTCCTGGTGCACCGGGTGGCGCTGCTGCCGGTCGCGCTGTACCCGGCGCTCGCGGGCCGCGACGTCGCGAGCAGCATCCGGCTGCTGGCGGGGGCGTTCGCCATCGGCGCGCTCTTCCATACGCGGGAGCGGATTGCCGGCGCCCTGATGGCCAGCGCCGCGGCCATTGCCGTGACGCTGGGCTGCGATCTCGCGCGGCTGGCCCTGCGCCTGGGGCCGGACCTGCTGGCCCGGGCCCGATTCACCGAGCCGGTCGTGCTGAACCACCCCAACGTCGCCAGCATGATGGCCGGCGCGGCGCTGTTCGTGTTCGCGGCGGAACTCTGGACGGGGCGGCGCCGGTGGGCGGTTGTACTGGGCTGCCTGCTCGGCATGGCGGTCTGCCTGGCCCATCTGCGGGTGATGGCGTCGCGCGGCCCGCAACTGGCCTTTGCGCTGACCGTGGCTGGCGCCGGCCTGCTGCTGATCCCGCGCTGGACCGGCAAGGCCGTCTGGCTCGCGGGCGTGGCGCTGGCAGGCGTGTTGCTGGTCACCCAGGTGGAACGGATCAATCCCCGGTTCGCGGAACGGGCGAGCATGGGCACCTTCAGCGAACGGCAAACGGTCTGGCGGCATACCCTTGAACTCGCTGCCCGGCGGCCCTGGATCGGGTACGGGTACGGCAAGCGCACGTTCGAGAAGGTGTATTACGACTCGAACCCGCCGCCCGCCCGGTTTCATTACCCGCACCCGCACCAGTTCTGGCTCAAACACCTGTTCGAAGGCGGGTGGCCTGGCGTGGCCCTCAACCTGGTCGCCTGGACTCTGCTCGGGTGGGGGTTGCTCCGCCGCACGGCGGCCGAGCCGACGGCCGCCGGCCGGCTCTGGCCGGGCACGGTATTGCTGATCCTGGCGTTCATCCACCTCTACGGACTGGGCGATTATCCCGACAACATCGTGCGGATCGCCCAGACGTGGCTCGTGCCC
>CAZUYI010000404.1:0-2506 GCA_964624095.1 uncultured Verrucomicrobiota bacterium
TTGTTCATTCCAAGGTTCGGCGAGTGCCGGGAATCAGGTCGTGTAGAGGGGCGGACGGGCTCCCGCCCGGCCGCCGCCACCCATCCGCGCTCACCACCGCCATGCGGTCGCCGCCCCTGCCCTCCGCGCCGCCCCCCCGCTCCCGCCGCGCTAGGGGTACTGCCCCGGCCGGTCGAGCCCGGTATGCTCGGGCAGCCCGCAGATCAGATTCATCGCCTGGAGCGCGGACCCGGCCTGGCCTTTCATCAGGTTGTCCAGGTGGGCGATGACCCGCAGCATGCGCGTCCGCTCATCCACGTCCACAATCAGGTTACAGTAATTCGAGCCGCGGACGTGCGCGGTGCCGATCGGGTCCTCCCGCGTATAGAGCCGCACGAAACCGCCCGGCGGATAGAACGACCGGTAGGCCGCCCGCACGTCGTCCAGCGCGAGGCCGGGTTTCAGCGCGCCATACAGCGACGACAGGATGCCGCGGCACACGGGCACCACCTGAGCCGTAAACGTGATCCGCACGTCGCCGCCGGCCAGCCGGCCGAGCTCGCGCTCGATCTCGCACACGTGCTGGTGTCCGGCCAGCTTGTAGGCGTTCATGTGCTCGTAGCGCGCCGGAAAATGAAAGCCGGCAGCCAGCTTCTTGCCGGCTCCCGAAACGCCGGTCTTGCAGTCGCAGATCAGGCTGCCGGGTTGCACCAGGTTCCGGGCGCAGGCGGGGGCCAGCCCGAGAATGCAGCTTGCCGCGAAACAGCCCGGATTGCCCACCAACCGAGCCGGGCGCGCCAGCTCCGCCCGGTGCAGTTCCGCCAGCCCGTAGACGGACTCCGCCAGCAGGCCGGGCGACGCGTGCTCCGGCGCGCGGCCAATCCGGCGGGCATAGTCCGCGTAGGCTTCGGGCGTGTTGAACCGGAAATCGCCGCTGTAGTCAATCACCTTCGAGCCGGCGTCCAGCAGCGCGGGCGCCAGCGTCATGCCCACGCCGTCCGGCGTGGCCAGGAACACGACGTCCGCCCGCTCGAGCGCGCGCGGATCGTCGGCCGCCAGGATGGGCAGTTCGCAGAACCCGGCCAGGTGCGGGTAGAGGCGGCTGATCGGCTCGCCGATCCCCTCCCGCGCCACCAGCGCCTTCAGGTGCGCGGCCGGGTGCCCCAGCAGCAGTTCGATAATCCCCACCCCGCCGTAGCCGGTGGCGCCGATAACCGTGACTTCGATCATGGCGTGCGTCTCCGAGGATGCCGCCGACGCGGGCTCCGCCTTGACACCCGCGCCCGGCACTGGTACGGTACTCTGGTCTATGCGTGCGTCCCGTGCAACCAAAAAAATCCTCGTGACCGGCGGCGCCGGGCACATCGGGTCCGTGCCGGATTTCACGATTCTCGAGGCGCCGGTCGGCAAGGATCCCGACCAGCGCGATTACATGGTCAGCAACGCCAAGATCGAGGCGGCCGGATTCGCGCCTTCATGGCCGCTGGCCCGCGGCCTTGCCGAACATATCAAGGGCTACCAGGTGGTGCGGCGCAACCAGTTCGGCAACGGCTGATCCTCCCCTCACCCACGGCCATGCATGCCATCATTTTGCTCGGCGGGCGCGGCACGCGCCTGCAGGATCTGTATCCGGACCGGCCCAAGGCGCTCGTACCGGTGGCGGGTCGCCCGTTCCTCGAGTGGCAGCTCGAGTGGCTGGCCCGCGCCGGCATCCGCGACGTTCACCTGGCCGCCGGGTACCGGGCGGAGTCCATCCGGGAGTGGATGGCCCGATGCGCGCCGGCGGGGCTCACGCTCACGCTCTCGACGGAGCCGCGCCCGCTGGGCACGGCGGGCGGCCTCAAGGTTGCCGCCGCGTCGGTGCCGGGCGATTCCTTCTGGGTGCTGAACGGCGACAGCCTGCTGCCGGCGCTCCGGTTCGAGGGCTGCGCCGCGGCGGCCGCGCGGCGCCCGGCCCTGGCCACGATGGCCATCGTGCCGATCGACGCGGCGGGCCGCTACGGCACGGTGCGGTTCGACGACGCGGGCTACGTTACGGTCTTCCGTGAAAAGGCGCACTGCGACGCCGGCTGGATCAACGGCGGGGTGTACCTCGCCTCACGGGCCCTGCTCGACCGGATTGAAGCAGACCGCACGCTGTCGCTGGACACTGATATCTTTCCCGCTCTCTGCGCCGAGCGGAGCCTGGGCATGTTCCCCGCCGAGCCGCCCCTGCTCGATATGGGGACGCCCGACGGCCTGGCCGCCATGGAACAATACCTCCAGCCGGCGTGACCCCCGGAAGGAGGCGCTCGCCGGCCGGGATCGGATGATCCCGGCGCCTCCCCGCTCGACCCCATTCGCTGCTTCTTATCGTACTCGTAATCGTAATCGTCCGCGCCCCCGCTCTTCCCGTCCCCCGTTCTCGTCGCGCGCTCTCGTCAATCGAGCCGCATGCTTCCGGCTCACGATAACGGGCGACGAGAGCGGAACACGAGTAGCCGGCGCGCGTGGCGCCCGCGCAAGCGGGTGGGGCGAATCCGTCGCG
>CAZUYI010000405.1:0-2501 GCA_964624095.1 uncultured Verrucomicrobiota bacterium
AAACAGGGCGCAGGTCTCGTTCGAGCCGAACCCGGACGACATGAGCACCAGCCCGTTGCCCTCGTAAAATCGGGCCAGCGGCAAGTTCGCCGGGAGCTCCGGCGGCGGGGCCTTCTCGCCATCCGTCATGAGGAATTGCAGGACCGGGTAGAGGACGGCGGACGGCCGGACGCCGGCGTCGAGCATACGGCGGCGCAACACGTGGGCAATGGCCGCCTCCTGCGGATGAGAGCGTCCGAAGAACTGCATGAAATGGCCGAGATGATCGCACGGATCCTCCGGCCCGATTTCGCCGAAGCCCCAGTTGCCGTTCGAGTGGCCGGCGTAGTTGAAGTGGCGGAGACGGCTCTTGCCCACGTCCAGGATCATGCGCAACACGAAGTCCGGGGTAGTGCCGACATGGACCCACTCGGCGGGGACATCCGCTCCCGTGGCCGCTTGCCAGGCATAGAGGAAGGAAAACACCGGGAAGGGCACGCGTTCGAAATCGTAATCCACGTTGGTCTGCCAGGCGCCGTCGTCGCCCGCGATGCGGATGAGCTGGGCAAATCGAAGCCGGTGCTGCCGGAAACCCAGGCCGAGCAGCGCTGCCGCGCGGGCATAGTCCACGTCGCCGGCCGCCGGATCGAGCAGCACGATGCCGGCATAGGCATACAGGTTTCCCATGTAGTAATGCGGCCAGCCGGCCAGTTCCCTCTTCGCCCGGGCGGCGGACACGACATTCCAGGCGTAGCGCAGCATGGCGTCGGCCAGGGCCTCGCGCTCTGCCGGGGCCAAGTCGTTCCAGACCCAGTCGAGGGCCGCCAGCCACTTGATCAGCGGCCCCGCCACATAGCCGCTCCAGCGGTCCTGGACGGAGCCATGCAACATGCGCCGGACTTTTTCCAGCACGGCCGGGTCCCCGGTCACCCGGTAGACGAACGCGGCCTCCATGATGCCGAACTGCGAGGCGCCCTGGTCCGTGGCGCCCCAGTTGCCGGACCCGATGGCGTCGAGGCGGATGCGGTCCACCTGGCTCTTCATCAGGTCTAACAGCCCCTTTTCTTCGCTCAGCGCCCGAGCCTTGACCGCCGGCCAGCTGTCGGCGTTGAAAAACAGGCGTGGGTGGTCGGAGCGCACCCGGGCCAGGAGCGGCAGGACATCCTGGAGCGCCTCCGCCTCCCACTGCACGTTCCGCTCAAGGTTCGGCTGCTCCAGCAACCGCGCGAATTCCCGGCGCGCGGCGGGGTATTGGCGCTCCTGCAGGAAGGACCGCGCCCGCACGAGCTGGGCCTGCGCCGCCCAGCGCGGCTCGCCGCACGCGGTTTCCGCCCGGGTACAGGCTTCGCGGGCGGCCGGGTAATTGGATTCCGCCAGGCGCGCTTCGGCGATGCCCAGCCAGGCCTCCGCTTGCCGCGGCCCCGCGAGCCCTTCGAGCGCCAGGACGCGCTCGAAGTCCGACCGCACGGCGGCACGATCCGCATGATAGGCATCCGCGAGGCAGGCCCGCCCGAGGGCCAACAGGGCGTCGGCCTTCTCGACGGCGGTGGAGGCCCGTTCATGCGCCTGGCGGAAAAACCGGCTCGCTTCGGCGGACTCCGATACGGGCGCCTGTTGGCCCGCCGCCATGGCCTCGGCATAGCCGGTCAATGCGTTCGGCTCCGGCGGGTTCCGCAGCTCCTCCGGTCCGCCCGCGGCGAACAGGAACGACCCCTTTCCGCGGATCACCGCCACGGCCAGGACGTGCTCGCCCCGGGCCAGCGGCGCCTGGAAGACGTGATTACTGATGGCGATCGGGACCTTCGCGTTGCTGGACAGGAGCGTGTCATACACCGGCTTGCCGTCCAGCCACCAGTACATCCACCAGTCGGCGCCCGCCCCAACCTGTAGCGTGGTGCCCGCCGCCGCGCGGATCGGCGCCAGCAGGTAGACCGTCGTCCCGCGCGGAAAGGGCCCGCCCAACTCGCGGTCGAGGTCCACGCGGCACGCCTCCAGACGCACGGTCCGGGCGGGATAGCGCTGGCCGTTGATTTCCAGCGCCACCGGCAGGGACGCCAGGCGGCTTCCCGGCAGCAGGTCCGCCTCGTTGGGCAGTCCCGCCGCGGCCATGTCCCGGACCGGCGGCACCGGCCCGTATGCGGACCATTCGCGCGGCCACTCGAAGGCCGGCGCCCCAACGGCTGGACCGAGGGACAGGACGGCTAGGCAGGTCATCAGCATGGTCGCGTGCGGTCCGGATTTCATGTGTCTCCTCCAGTGTGTTGTGAAGGCCCCGATGGTGTGTCCCCGCCCATCGTGTGCACGGCCTTTTCCGCCCGGGCCAGCGCCCGTTCCCAGTTTCGGTCCAGCCAGCGGTAAAACCAGCCGTTCCCGGGCGCGGCCCGGATGGCGCGGACAGCGTCCCGGGCCGCGTCCCGGGCGCAACGGAACGCCATCAGCTGCTCCGCCGGACCCGCGTCGGGCGCCGGGAACCGGACAGCGTGATAGGCCTTGAAATACCGGGCGGCGGCTTTCCAATAGGC
>CAZUYI010000406.1:0-2497 GCA_964624095.1 uncultured Verrucomicrobiota bacterium
CGTTCAACGATGTCTCGCGCGGCTGCTCCGCGGACGATATCGTGGACTGCGCCGCCGTGGCCGCCATCACGGAATGGGCGAACTGACGCCGTCCCGCCGTGCCCGGGCGCCCGTCACAGGATCAGCATGGCGTCGCCATAGCTGTAGAAGCGGTAGCCCATCCGGATGGCCTCGGCGTAGGCCCCGCGGATGAGGTCCAGCCCGGCGAAGGCGCTCACCATCATCAGCAGCGTCGAACGGGGCAGGTGGAAGTTGGTCAGCAGCACGTCCACGGCCCGGAAGGCGTACGGCGGGGTGATGAACAGGTCCGTGCGGCCCGTGTCCGCCCGGACCGTCCCGTAGCGGGCCGCGACGGTCTCGAGCGTGCGCACGACGGTGCTGCCGACCGCCACGATCCGCCCGCCCGCCGCCCGCGTCCCGGCCAGGCGCGCCGCGGTGTCGGCCGGCACGGTGTACCGCTCGTCCTCCATGCGGTGAAGCTCCACCCGGTCCGCGGTCACGGGCTGGAACGTGCCGGCCCCGACGTGCAGGGTGACGGCCGCGCGCCCGATGCCGCGCCGCGCCAGCGCCTCGAACGACGCGGCGGTGAAATGCAGGCCGGCGGTCGGAGCGGCCACGGCCCCGGGCACGCGGGCGTAGACCGTCTGGTAGCGGTCGCGGTCGCGCGCGCGCTGGGCCGCGTCCTCCGCCTGCCCGGCGCCGGGCCCGCGCTTGATGTACGGCGGCAGCGGGGTCTCCCCCTCGGCTTCGAGGACCGCCGCCAAGGGCGCATCCGAATGCAGGCGCAGCGTGACGCGCCCCATGCCGGCCGCCTCGAGCACCTCGGCCGCGATGCGCCCGGAGGCCAGCTCGAGCGCCAGGCCCGGCCGCGCGCGCCGGGCGCGCAGCAGGGCGTTCCAGCGCCCGGGCTCGAGCTCTTCGAGCAGCAGCACCTCCACCCGGCCGCCGGTGTCGGACCGGCGCCCGCGCAGCCGCGCCGGGATCACGCGCGTATCGTTCACCACCAGGAGGTCCCCCGGATTCAGCAGCGCGGGAAGGTCCGCCACCCGGCGGTGTTCGAAGGCGCCGCTCCCGCGCCGCACCACCAGCAGCCGCGCCTGGGCGCGGTCCGGCAGCGGCTGCTGGGCGATCCGGTCCGACGGCAGCCCGTAGTCAAACAGCTCGGTCTTCATGTGCAGCGGACGGTATCGAAATAAACGTTGACGTAACCTGTGCCGCGGGGTATGGTATCAAATGAAAGACGGACTGAAAAGCCGGCGCGCGGTTACCTTAAAGGAGGAGTGCGACATGAAACGTCTGTGGCGGCGGGTTCCGAGTCGGGCGTTCACGCTGGTCGAACTGCTGGTCGTGGTGGCCATTATCGCCATTCTGGCCGGCCTGCTGCTTCCCAACCTCGGGGAAGTGCGCGAAAAGGCGCGCCGCGTAAATTGCCTGTCCAACCTCAACGGCATCTGGAAGACCATCTCGGCCTGGGGCCTGGATCCGGCCGACTCCTTCCGCCCGAACTTCCCACTCGGGCACCTGTGCGGGCCGGCCTCCAACAAGAACGGCATGATTACGCTGTCGGGCGGGATCACGCCGGAAATGTTCATCTGCCCGACCGCCGCCGGCCAATACAGCATGCGGCCGGCCAACACGCTGGCGGAGATGTCCGCGTCGAACAGCAGCTACTGTTACTTCACCGGGCGGTCCTCGTCCGACGGGGACAAGGTGGTGCTGTGCGACCAGAACGGGACCAATTCCCGGGCCGATATCGTGGCCTCGATCACCAACTGGGGACGCAACCACATGAAGGGCGTCATCCCGCAGGGCGGCAACCTGGTCAAGGTGGCCGGCCAGGGTATGTGGGTGGACACGACGAACGTAATCGGCAGCACGGTCTGCATCACGAACGGCGTCGTCAGCAACGCGTTCTCGGGCGTGACGGGCACGAATATCGTGCTGTATTGATCCGGCGCTCTCCGTATCCCGCCGGCGCCGGCGCGGGCGCGCGGGCGCATCCGGCAGACCCCGTCAGGGCTGTGTCCCGCCTCGCGCGACGCGGCTGACAGGGTGCGCGGTTACGCGTGAGGCCGACGGGGCTCGGCCTCGGGACACTCCAGCCGACGCGGGCGTATTCCCGTTTTCCGTTCGTGCGCGCGTGCGACGGGCTCCGAAGAGACACCCATGCGGCGCGAACTGCCCTCGCCACGCCCGGGCGGTCCAACCCGGGCCTGACACAGCCGTGGAGACCCCGTCAGGACGTTACTTAGGGGTTGACACCCCGGCGTGCCGTGTTATCCTTCCGCCTTTTTGAGTGAGACCCAGCCGGCGCCCCCGGGGCGCCGCGCGCATAACAGGAGACCGCCCCATGCCAGCCAGGAAGTCCGCCGCACCCCGCCGCTCCGCCAAGCCCAGGAAGTACGTTTACGTGTTCGGGCCGGGCCGCAAGCACACCGAAGGTAACGCTTCGATGAAGAACCTGCTGGGCGGCAAGGGCGCCAACCTGGCCGAGATG
>CAZUYI010000407.1:0-2485 GCA_964624095.1 uncultured Verrucomicrobiota bacterium
CGTTGATGTTCATGCCGTTGGGATGATCGTTCAGCGTCTCGACCTCCGCGCCCAGTTCCGAGAAAATGATCGGCGCCACCTTGTAGGTGGCCCCATGGGCGCAATCGAGCACCAGCTTGAGCCCGCTCAGCATGAGCGTGTCCGGGAAGGTATCCTTGCAGAAGACAATGTAGCGCCCGATGGCGTCGTCAATGCGGAAGGCCTTGCCGATCTCGGAGGCCGTGGGCCGGACCGCCTTGATGCGCTCGGTGAGCACGAGCGCCTCGATTTCCTGCTCGACGGCATCGGGGACCTTGAAGCCGTCGCGCGAGAAGATTTTGATGCCGTTGTCCTGGTAGGGATTATGGGACGCCGAAATGACGACCCCCGCGTCGGCGCGCATGCTGTGCGTGATGTAGGCGATCCCGGGCGTCGGCATCGGGCCCACCAGCAGGACGTCCACCCCCATCGAGCAGATCCCGGCCGTCAGCGCGGTTTCGAGCATGTAGCCGCTGATGCGGGTATCCTTGCCGATCACGATCCGGTGCCGGTTCGCGTGCCGCTTGCAGAGGTGGGCCGTGGCGCGTCCGATGAGCAGGGCGGTCTCGGCGGTCATGGGCTCGATATTGGCCACGCCGCGCACGCCGTCGGTTCCGAACAAGGTTCCCATCGTGACCTTTCAGGCCGCGTCGGCGGCCGCATTCAGGGGGGCGTTCCGGCAGGTGTCGTGATCGGCGCGCCCGGCGCGACGGCCTCCTCGACCAGGGCCTGGAGCCAGGCGGTTCCGGCGGCGCGCGCCTCGGCCGGCAGGGCGCGGAGGGCGTCCCGGTAGGACGTTCCGGCGCCCATGCGCCCGAGTTCCGCCAGCAGCCGGTCACGCTCCCGTTCGCGCGCCGTGGGCGTGCTCCCGGCGAGCTGCGCGAGGGCATCGCGCAGGGCCGGCCAGTGATCGGCCAGGGCCTGCTGGCCGCGCCAGGGCTCGGCCGCGAGATCCGCGCCGCCGGCCTTGGCCGCGGCGAGCGAGCCGGGCATGGCGCCGGCCAGTTCGTCCAGGCGCCGGACCCGCTCCTGCCACACGGTATCGAGCCGCGCCAGCGCGCCGTCCAGGCAGGCCTGCTGGAAGGGAGTCCGCCGCAGGAACGGGGCGCGCGCCGCGCGGTACCAGGCGCGCAGGGCGTGGATCGAGCCCAGGTACACGAGGTTCCGCCACACGAGCCGGCGCACGGCGCGGGCAGCGCCCGGCCGGGCCGGCCCCGCACGGTCCGCGGCGGGCGGCGTGGGCGCGGGCTGCCAGAGCCCGGGCCGGGTCACGTCTTGGCGCAGGATCACGCCAGCCGGCACCACGACGCCGAAGGCGACGTGGCGCGGCCCCACCAGTCCCCCCTGCCCGCCGAGGAAGACAGGCGGCTGGTCGAGCCACACGCCGCGGGGCACGTCTCCGATGAGCGAGGCCGTGGCCTTGTCGCCGTACGGGGTGAAATTGAAATGGATGTAGGACGAGCCCACCTCCCCGTGGTCGCGCCGGCCCGTGCCGCCGGCCATGAGGCAATCGCAGAAATTGATCAGGCTGCCCAGGGTGACGTACGGGAAGAGGATCGTCTGTTTGAGCCCAACCGCGTGGGCGGCGGAGGCCTCCTCTTCGAGCAGCGTGCCGCCGCGCACGTGCGCGGCGCTGCCCACGGAACTGCCGTCGAGGAACGTGGCGTCCTGGAACCAGCCGCCCCGCAGGGCGACGCGCGACTCGAGCTGGCAGTTGTCCACGGTGGCCGGCGTTTCGGCGCCGATCTCGCAACCCGGCCCCGCGGACAAGGCGGCGCCCAGGAGCCGGCAGCCCGGGTGCACGCGGACTCCCGCGGCGATCCGCCGGGGATCCACCTCCGGCGCGACGGCGACCGAGTCCGGGTGGGTCATGACGACCCCGCGCTCGAGCAGGCGTCGGACCGGCTCCGGAACGGTGCTGGGCGGTGCGTGCATGGCGGCATGGTAGCCTGCCCGGCGCGGGGCGGGCAAGCGTTTTTCCAGGCGCCATGACGGGCCATATTTACTGGTTGACAGGGCCCGGCGGGTATATCATCATAGCGTCCATTGAACCACCCAAGGAATCTACCCTTATGTTCAGCCGTCTGTTCGACGCGTTTTCGAACGACATGGGCATAGATCTGGGCACGGCCAACAGCCTGGTCTACGTCAAGGACCGGGGCATTGTGCTCCGGGAACCGTCGGTGGTGGCCATCCAGACGGGAACGAACCGGGTGCTGGCGGTGGGGGAAGAGGCCAAGCGGATGCTGGGCCGCACGCCGGGCAACATTACGGCCATTCGCCCGATGAAGGACGGCGTGATTGCCGATTTCGAGATTACGGAAGCGATGCTGCGGTATTTCATCCGCAAGGTTCAGAATCGCCGCATGATGGTCCGGCCCCGGATCATCATTTCCGTGCCGAGCGGCATTACCGAGGTGGAAAAGCGGGCCGTCAAAGACTCGGCGACGCACGCCGGCGCCCGCGA
>CAZUYI010000408.1:0-2483 GCA_964624095.1 uncultured Verrucomicrobiota bacterium
GCATGCGCCCCGACCGCATCGTGGTCGGCGAGTGCCGCGGCGGCGAGTCGCTCGACATGCTCCAGGCCATGAACACCGGGCACGACGGGTCCTTGACCACCGTGCACGCCAACTCGCCGCGCGATGTGATTGCCCGGCTCGAGACCATGACGCTCATGTCGGGCGTGGACCTGCCCGCGCGCGCCATCCGCGAGCAGATCGCCGCCGCCCTTCACCTGGTCATCCAGACCGCCCGCCTCAGCGACGGCACGCGCAAGGTCACCCATATCACCGAGTTGTCCGGCCTGGAAGGCGACCGGATCACCATGCAAGACCTGTTCGTCTTCAACCAAACCGGCCTGAATCCCGGGGGCGAGGTGGTCGGAACCTTCACGAGCACGGGAGCCGTGCCGACGTTTCTCGAGGAAATCAAGGTCCACGGGCTTTCGATCGCCATGTCCATGTTCGACCCGCGCCAATGGAAACCCTGATCCCATCCGCCGCCCGCTGGCTCATTCCGGGGCTGTACCTGCTGTGTTTCGGCGGGCTGACCTACGCCTTCCTGCTGGCCGTTCGCGCCGGGGCAGAGAGCTACAACCACGTCTACTCCGAGCAGACGGCCCGCCAGTTCGCCGACATCTTTTTCTTCATTCCGCCCCGCCGCATCCGCGACCTGGCGTGGACGGCGGCCACGGCCTGCTTCCTGGTGTTTTTCCTGCTGGTCGGCGATTTCGGCTCGCCGGCCGGACTGCTGCGCGGCCTGTTCCTCGGCCTGGTCATGAGCGGCGCGGCGCTCAGCCTGCCCCGCGCCTTGCTGGCGCTCCTCACGCAGCGCCGCCTCAAGCGGTTCAACGAGCAGCTGGTGGACGCGCTCATGACGATGAGCAGCGCCCTGCGCTCGGGATCCAGCATTCTCCAGGCCTTCGAACATATCGGGCGCCAGAACCTGGTCCCGATTTCCCAGGAATTCAACCTGTTCCTGCAGCAGACGCGGCTGGGCGTCACGTTCGAGGACGCGCTCCTGAACCTCGAGCGCCGCGTGCAGAGCGAAGACCTGGCGCTCATGGTGCGCTCCATTGAAATCGCCCGCCAGACGGGCGGCAACCTCACCGAGGTCTTCGACAAGATCGCCGCCGTGATTCGCGAACGCGTCCGCATCCAGGCCCGCATCCGGTCCCTCACCTCGCAGGGCCGCATGCAAGGCCTGGTGGTCGGGTTGCTGCCGCTGGCGCTGGTCGCGGCGCTGTTCCTGCTCGATCCGGTCATGATGACCTCGTTTTTCACCTCGGGCGCGGGCATCCTGATTGGCTGCCTGGCGCTGCTGCTGGAAGGGGTGGGAGCGCTGTTGATCCGAAAAATCGTCCGCATTGATATTTAGCCCGCGCCGCCACGGGCGCGGAAGACGTGCCATGTCCTTCAACGCCGCCACCCTCGGGTTGGGCCTGCTCTGGGCCCTGTTCGCCGCCGGGCTCGCCGGGCACCTGACCCGGGCGGCCTCGGCCATCACCTACGTGACCCTGGCTGACGGGCGGCGCCAGGAGCGCCGGCTGCCGCTCGTCTTCCGGGCGCTGCTGCCGCTGACGCCGGTCCTGACTCCCGCCCTGCGCCGGGCCCGGTTTCAGCAGGCCCGCGAGCGGGCGCTGATCGGCCTGACGTCCGCCGGCTTCGACGACATCGTCGCGCCGGAGGAATTCCTGGCGCTGCGGGTGCTCACGCCGGTGCTGCTGGCGCCGCTCGCAGCCCTGCCGTTGGTCGGCCTGTTCGCCCTGGCGCAAAGCGGCGTGGCGGGCGCGGACGGAGGCGGCCCGCGGCTCGGCGCGCTGCTGGCGGCGCTGGCGCTGCTGCTGGTCGTCTATCCCGGCTGGTGGCTCCGCCAGGCTATTGCCCGCCGGCACACCTCGATCCTGAGGGCGCTGCCGTTCGTGATCGACCTGCTGACCCTGTCGGTGGAAGCGGGCCTCGATTTCATGTCCGCCATCAAGACGATCGTTGACCGACGCCCGCCGGACCCGATCGCCGAGGAGCTTTCGCGGGTCCTGTTCGAAATACAGCTCGGCAAGACGCGCCGCGAGGCTCTCGCCCGGCTGGGCCGGCGGGTGCGCCATCCCGATGTCCAGTCGCTGGTCCTGGCGCTCATCCAGGCGGACGAGATGGGCGTCAGTATCGGGACGACCCTGCGCATTCAGTCCGACGCGATCCGGACCAAGCGGTTCCTGAATGCCGAGAAGCTGGCGAACGAGGCGCCGGTCAAAATGCTGTTCCCGCTCGTGGTCTGCATTTTCCCGGCCGTGTTCCTGATCATGCTGGGCCCGATCGTGCTCCAGATGCTCCGGCAGGCGCTATAAGTCCCGTCCCGCGCGTTCCCGCCCGAACCCGGCCGCGTCCCGCGCGGCGCCCGCGCGCCCGGCATCGGCTCACCGGATCTTGAGGAGCAGGACGCCGAGCAGGGCGCAGATAATGGAGAGGATCCAGAACCGCACGGTCACCTGGGTTTCGCTCCAGGG
>CAZUYI010000409.1:0-2479 GCA_964624095.1 uncultured Verrucomicrobiota bacterium
CCGGCGCCGCACGCCCCCGTCGTCCGTCAGGCGCATTTCCTGGCTGCGCGCGGTGTCGTCGGGGTAGTCCGCGATCGCCACGTGCGGCCGGCCCGGATGCTCGATGCGGTAGATGTAGGAGATGTAGTTGCATGGGCCGCCGCCCAGCGAGCCCCAGTTATGCTCCGGGTAGGGCTGGCGAAACCGGCCCAGCGGCGTCTCGATCACCCGGCTCGGACGCGGCATCGCGTGGCCGTCACACGAGATGAAGGCGTCCGCCGGCGGCTCGGAGGCCGCGTCCACTTCCCAGACCAACTTCAACTCCATGCCGTCGGTGTAGTTCGTCGGATTGGCAACCTCCGGAAGCGCCACCGGCCCGCACACCGCCAACTCGTACCACCGGGTGTCGAGCGTGCGTCCATCCCGCCGCCATTCCAGTTCCAGGGCATAGGCCACGTTCGAGGCCAGCGCGCCGGCGGCCACGCCCCACTCGCCGACGGCCAGCCCCGGCTCCGCGCGCAGCGCCGCCTCGCCCGTTTGCACGGCGCGGTTCGCCGGACGCGCGCCGTCGCCCATGGTGTCGAACAAGGTCCAGCGCAGGCTCGGCAATGACTCTCCCGCGCGCGCCGGCAGCGCCACGCGCAGCGACACCGGCTCCCGGCTCCCATACACCGGTTGCGGACGCCCGTCCGCCGGCTCCACCATGATCCCGCCCTTGTAGGGCGGGTTGAACCAGTAGCGCCGCCCCCAGTCCAGCGGCATGAACTCCACTTCCGACGCCTTCATCGGCGCCCAGGACGCCGCCCCGGCATGGCCGCTCACCGACCAGGCCGCGCCATCCAATTCCTCCGGCGCGCCCGACACCCAGGACGCATCGCTGTCAAACCGCAGGTGCGTCCCGTCCTCGCAGAGCAGCGCCCCATCGAGCAGGAACTGGCCGCCGCTCTCCAGCGACACCGCGACCACGTTCGTGCCCGGCCGGAACGCGCCCGGATCCAGTTCATAGTTCCAGAGCGCCTGCATGTAAACCGGCATCGTTGGGGGAGAAACCGCCGCGGCCCGGCCGTTGACGAATATCCGGAAGCGGCCGGGCGCCGCCACGGATGCCTTCGCCCAGCGCGCGGCCGCCGGCAAAACCAGTTCCTTGCGCGCGCACAACGGACCCGGCCGCACCTCCGGGCGCACCCAGTCAACGGCCACCTCGTTGCCCGGCGTCGAACTGAAGAAATGCACCCCCACGTAGGGCGGCGCGCCGGCGTTGATAACGAAGAACGACACCTCCTGCCAGTTCGTGCCACGCACGGGCTGCTCCTGTGACTCCCACGCTTCATAGCCGCTCACGCGGCGAAAGGGCAAGCGGCCCACCCGCGCGCGCCAGCGGCTTTCCGGCAGCGATTGCCGCATCCGCACCCGCAGGTGCGTCAGCCGCGGCATGGCCTCGTGCAGGTTCGTGGCGTACCCGAACCGCAGGGCCGGGCTCGGGTCCGACGGCGCGCTCCGGCCCCACCCGAACCCGGCGTTGGTGCCCGTGGCAAACGCCAGGCAGCCGGCTTCCGAGCGCACGCGCTCGAGGCCCTGCGTCAGGCGCAGGCCGTCGAGGGCGCCGTTCTCGAATTCCCAGGCAACCGGGAACCCGGCCGCCGGGTACGGCCGTGCCGCCGTCGGCGCGCCGGACACCACCTGCCCGCGCAGGATGGACCGATCCGCGCTCAGCCCGTGTTCGGCCAGCCAGCGCCGCAAAATCTCCTCGCGCGCGGACGTCTCCAGATACGAAGGCCACTTCACCGCACGCCCCCTGGCCATGCGAATGTTGTAGTAGGGGTCGTCTTCGGCCAGCCCGACCAGCTTGAGCATGGCGCGCGCATAGTCCCGCAGTAGCTCGGCATATTCCTTCTGCCGCGGCGGCGGCCGGGCGCCGAGAGCCGTCTCCAGCAACGCCAGCGCCCGCTCGTACGCATTCGAGGAGGCCGCGCGGCCGTCATCGTCAAACCAGTGGCATTGCCCGAGTCCCGCCGCCGCCTCGGCCCGGAAGACCAGCGGCGCATGGGTGTCGCCCTCGAGCGCCGAAAAGGCCGCGCGCGCCGCGGCCTGCCGTTGCGACACCTCGTACAGCCAACCCGCTCGCACCCCGGCGTCCGCCGCGTACTCGGCGTCCGCGCCCGGCAGGTCGCGCAGCGCCTCGAAGGCCGCCCGCGCGCCCGCCAGGTCGCCCTCCATGAACTGCTCGTAGGCCCGGACATAGGCGTCGCGTCCCGCCGGTTCCGAGTCCGCCCCGTATCCCCGCGCTCCGGCCAGCAGACCGGCCAGCACCGCCCCGATCATCCTCCGCGTACGCATTAACCGTCTCCTATCGGTGCGGGTGAGCCGCCGCCGATAGGTGGTAGGCTCGACCCGCTGGCTCGGATTATCTACCCGGACTTTCACCACGAAGGACGCGAAGATCACGAAGAAATCATCTTTCCGTCTTATCCGATTCTGACTCCGGCCTTCGTGTGCCTTC
>CAZUYI010000410.1:0-2468 GCA_964624095.1 uncultured Verrucomicrobiota bacterium
GCCTGGCGCGGCGCGCCGATCCGCTGGTCGCCCCGCAGCGGGGAGCCCGCCATGGTCCAGTAGTCCGGGAAGCCCGGCACGGTCTCCGTTTCCATGCTGGCGTTGGGCAGCAGGTTCTTGCGGCCCGGCCGGCCGTTGAAGTGCGCGATCTGCGGCTCTTCCTTCAGGGCGCGGGCCGGGTCGGCCTCGAGCGCCACGGCGATGGAGACCGGGCCGGCGGGCAGGGCGCCGGCCGGCAGTACGTAGGCCCGGGTGCCGTAGGGCTCGAACTCGTCACGGAACGCGCCGCCCTGCACGGGCCAGGCGCGGTCGTCGAAGAGCGCGCCAACCGTGCCGTCCGCGCCGAGGAGCGGGAGGGCGAACTCCGCGCGAACCGGGTGCGTGGCGGTGTTGACGGCCAGGAGCACGAACCGCCCGTCCGGGTGCCGCACGAGCGCGGCCTGGACGTCGGGGAACTGGTCCTTCTCGGGATTCAGCGGGCCGGTGGAATAGCGGACCTCCTGGGGTATGGCGGGCGTCAGGCAGCAGGGTCCGAGCGTCTGCATCTCGCGGGCCAGTTCGCTCAGCGCGTCCCAGACGGCCCGCGTAAAGAGATTGGCGTAGTTGAAGTACAGGATGCCCTTGCTGCCGCTGATCAGAGCCAGGTAGGTCTGGCAGCGCTGCTCGGCGGGCGTGATTACCCGCTTCCAGGTCTGGCTCCAGGCTTCGCCCACCAGCACGCTCCAGGGCACCTTGTGGCTTCGTTCCGCGACGCGCCGGGTCATGGTCACGACCTTGGACACGAAGGTCACCCGGCCGCGGTCGCCCTCCTTGCCGAAGTTCCAGTAGGGGTCCGTGCCGAGCGCGTCCACCCAGGTCACCGCGCGGACGGGGTCGTCTATGTAGGACGAATACAGCACGAATACCGGGTGGTAGCCGTCCTGCGCGTGAATGTCGTCGTAGTAGAGCTTGCCTGCGCCGTGGCTTCCGTCCATGGGTTCATCCAGGATGAAGTACCCGATCAGGTTCGCGTGGCCCTGCGCCTGCTCGCGCGCCGCCGCGAGGTCCGGCGCGCATTTCGCGTAAAAGGCCTCGTAGAGCCGGGACTGGTCGGCCACGGCCAGGTGCCGGGCCGTCTCCAGCAGCACGTCCTTCATGCCGATGGCCAGCGGGAACCAGGCGGTCCGGAGCAGCTGGTTGGCCGCCGCCAGGCGCTCCGGCGTGAGCAACCCGGCCGGATCGTCGAGTGTCAGGGTTCGGTCGTAATTGCAGTATATATCGTTGACGGAAATCACGTTCAGGCCGTGCCGGGCGGCTGCCTTCAGGTAGGCGTCCGCGTCGTCCGGGCCGGACGGCCGGTAGCTCCACTGCTGGACGGTGTTGAACCCGCCGCCGGCCACGTCCTGGAAGCAGTCGTCGCGGCCGGCCGTGACACTGCTCATGATGAACCCGAACGGGAAGAACGGCTCGCCGTTTTTCAGCAGGCAGCAGCGCACCTGGTCAATCTTCCACTCGGATTCGCGCGGCTCGCGCTTGAGCAGGGACAGGCTCGTCGAGGAGGCGACCCGTCCGTCCGGGTAGCGCAGCTGGATGTCGAGTGCGTGGCGGCCGGGCGCAAGGCCGGCCAGCGGAATGGCCAGCGCTGCGTCCCGAGCGCTCACGGGCTGTTCGGACAGCGTCGTACCGTCCGCCGACACGGCCGCCAGCCGCAGGCCGGCCCGCTCGAGGTCCGGCAGGCCGATCGAGCAGCAGGCCAGGGCGTTCGATTCGCCGGTGTAATAATTGCGGTCCAGCAGGGCCGAAAACAGGTCCAGGGCCGAGACGTCGGGCAGCGGCAGGCTCTGGAGGACCTCGCCGGTGCCCGGGTGGACGGCCCGCAGAATCACCTCGCGCTGGACCAGGGTGTCGGTCGGGACGAAGATCTCCGCCGCCTGTTCCCGGACCGTGTCGCCGAAGTCGAACGTATTGGTGACCGCCAGGGTGCGGCCGTCCGCGCGCCGCTCGTGCACCTCGAGGGCCACGGCGCCGCCGTGCCCGCTGCACGAGCGCAGGGCGGCCCGGACCCCGTAGCCCATCTGCCCGTTGTCCGTGCGGTAGCCGGTGACGGCCGCGTCCTCGAGGAAGGGCAGGAAGGGCGCCTTGAAATCGGCCGGCTTCAATCCGACGAGCCGCCCGAACAGGTCGGGCTCGTGGAACTGGAGCTTGAGCGGGGCCCAGGAGTATTCCGTCTTGACCACGTCCAGCTTGACCCCGGAGGCATCCCGCTGCGGCACGAACGTGTCAATGAGGACGTTGAACCGCGCGCGCTCGACGTCGCCCACCTCGAGCATCAGGCAGAAGGGCAGCGCGAGTTCGGCGGACCAGAACGCGTCCGCGTTGGACACCGCCGAGCGCCACGGGATGTTCCAGCCCTCGCGCTCGCGCCCGCGTGAGTGGGTCATCCGGAAATCGGCGCGGGTGTTCCCGCGGTTGAGCAGGAACTGGTAATA
>CAZUYI010000411.1:0-2427 GCA_964624095.1 uncultured Verrucomicrobiota bacterium
GCCGAGGAGTCCATCCAGAAGAAGGCCGTGGTGTACGACCGGGATGACGACGGCCACTACGACACGATTTCCGCGTTCATCAAGAGCGTGCGCGGCTCCGATCCCCACGCGGCGGTCTACTGGCTGGCCAAGATGCTCTACGCCGGCGAGGATCCCCGGTTCATCGCCCGGCGGCTCATCATCCTGGCCTCCGAAGACATCGGCAACGCCGACCCGCGCGGGCTGCTGCTGGCCGCGGCCGGACTGCAAGCGGTCGAGTTCGTGGGCATGCCCGAGGCGCGCATCGTGCTCTCGCACGTCACCACCTACCTGGCCTGCGCGCCGAAGAGCAATGCCGCCTATCTGGCCGTCGAAAAGGCCATGGGCGACGTGACCTCCGGCCGGGTGTTGCCGGTGCCCAAGCCGCTGCGGGGTTCAAGTTACAAGGGCGCCGCGCGCCTCGGCCACACGGGCTATCGCTACGCGCACGACGGCCCCGATCATTTCGTGGCCCAGGAGTATGTGCCCACGTCGGCCGTCTATTACGAGCCCACGCGCCAGGGCTATGAGGATACCCTGGCCCGGCGCCTGGCGGCCTGGGACGAGGCCCGGCGCGCCCTGCGGGCGCGTCCGGCGAAGCCCGGCGAACCCCGCCCGGCGCCTCCGCCCGGCGGCAGACCCGAACCCGGGGTGAGCGTATGACGGCGTTGCGGCTCCATAAACGCGCGCTGCGCGCCCAGGCCCGAACGCGCCGGGCGGCCCTGACGCCCCGCGCCGCGCGGCAGGCCGGCGAGCGCATTCAGCGGGCTGTCCTGCGCCTGCCGGAATGGGCCGCGGCCCGGCGCGTCTGCCTGTACCTGGCCCTCCCGGGCGAGGTCCAGACCGGGCGCCTTCGGGCCGCCTGCCGCCGTGCCGGGGTCGAGGTGTGGGTGCCGGCCTACGATCCGCGCTCCCGTGCCTACCGCCCGGCCGTCCTGGCGCCGGGCGCCCGGCTCACTGCCGGCCCGCATGGCGTCGCCGAACCGGCGCGGCCCGCCTGGGTGTGTCCGGGGGCGCGCGCGGACGTGGCGCTGGTGCCGGGCGCGGCCTTTGACCGGGCCGGCGGCCGGCTGGGCCGCGGTGGCGGCCACTATGACCGTTTGCTTGCCGGCGCGCCGCTGCGCCGGGCCTGGAAGGCCGGCCTGGCGTTCGCCTGCCAGGTGGTCGGCCGCGTTCCGATGGGGGCGCGCGATGTGCGCCTCGACGCGGTGATCACCGAAACGGGCGTGTGCCGGCGCTCGGCGCCGGGTTCGGGAGAGAACGAAACCTGTCATCATGCCATGCCATGCCCCGCCCGGCGGGGCCGGAGGACCAGATCATGATATCATGGTGGATCGGAGTGGTGGCCGCCTTGGCGGCGGCTGTCCTGGGGTATTATGGGCGCATGATCCGAGGGCGCTACGAAGCGAAATCGAGCGAGCGCGACGCCACCCGGAAACTCGCCGAGGCCCGGCGCGAAGCCGAGGGAATCCGGCAAGGCGCCGCGCTCCAGGCCAAGGAGGCCGTGATCAAGGCGCGCGAAGCCTGCGAGAGCGAACTCCAGGCGCGCCGCCAGAAAGTGGCCGAGCTCGATGAGCGCGCCGCGCAGCGCGAGCTGAACCTCGACCGCAAGCTGGCCATGCTCGACAAGAAGCACCAGCAAGCCGAGCAGAAGGCGGCCGAGATCGAGAAGCAGGAGAAGGACCTCGCCAAGGGCCGCGAGGAATACCAGGCCCTGCTCAAGGCCGAACGCGAAAAACTGCAGCGCATTGCCGGCCTCACGCCCGAGGAGGCCCGGCGCTCCCTCATGGCGCGCGTCGAGGAGGAAGTCCGCGGCGAGACCGGCATGCTGATCCGCCGGATGCAGGAGGAAGCCAAGGAAACCGCCGAGCGCGAGTCGAAGAAAATCGTGGCGCTCGCCATCCAGCGCTTCAGCGGCGGGCACGTCAGCGAGCTGATGACGAGCACCGTGGCGCTGCCCAGCGAAGACCTGAAGGGCCGGATCATCGGGCGCGAGGGCCGCAACATCCGCGCCCTCGAGGCGGCCACCGGCGTGGACGTCCTGGTGGACGACACGCCCGAAGCGGTGGTCGTCTCGGCGTTCGACCCCCTGCGACGCGAAATTGCCAAGCAGTCCCTCGAGCGGCTCATCATGGACGGGCGCATCCATCCGGCGCGGATCGAGGAAGTCGTGGCCAAGGTCAAGGAGGACCTGGCCGAATCCACGCGGGCCGCCGGCGAGGAAGCCGCCTATACCGTCGGCATCCAGGGCGTGGCCCCCGAGCTGGTGCGCACGCTGGGGCGCCTGAAATACCGCAGCAGCTATGCCCAGAACGTGCTGATGCACTCGATCGAGGTGGCGCACCTGATGGGCGTCATGGCCGGGGAACTGGACCTCGACATCCTGCTGGCCAAGCGCATCGGGCTCTT
>CAZUYI010000412.1:0-2427 GCA_964624095.1 uncultured Verrucomicrobiota bacterium
ATCGTGCCCGGCATGCTCATGGGCGCCCTGCGGACCAACCTGCCGACCCTCATGGTCAGCGGCGGGCCGATGGCCGCCGGGCGCGCCGCGGATGGCACGGCGCTGGACCTGGTGAGCGTGTTCGAGGCCGTGGCCGCGTGCCGGCAGGGGAACCTCGCACCGGCCGAGCTCGAGGCGATCGAGGCGCAGGCGTGCCCGGGGTGCGGCTCCTGCGCGGGGCTGTTTACGGCCAATTCCATGAACTGCCTGTGCGAGGCGCTCGGGGTCGCCCTGCCGGGAAACGGGACGATCCTGGCCCGCGATCCCCGGCGCCGGGCCCTGTATACCCGCGCGGCCCGCCGGATCGTCGACCTGGCCCGGGCGCAGGGCCCGCGGCCGCGCGAGCTCATCACGACCGATGCGCTCGATAACGCGTTCGCGCTCGACATGGCCATGGGGGGCAGTTCCAACACGGTCCTGCACGCCCTGGCGATCGCCCACGAGGCCGGCGTGCGGTACGATCTCGACCGGGTTCATGCCATGTCCGCGCGCTGTCCCACGCTCTGCAAGGTGGCTCCGTCCAGCCGCTTCCACATGGAGGACGTGGACCGCGCCGGCGGCGTGAGCGCCGTCCTCAAGACGATCGCCGCCATCCCCGGGTTGCTGCACCTGGACGCGCCCACGGTGACCGGCCGGACCCTGGGCCGCAACGTGGCTCGGGCGGCCGTCCGCGATCCCGAGGTCATCCGGCCGCTCGACCGTCCCTATTCGCCCGACGGCGGGTTGTCCATCCTGCGCGGCAACCTGGCGCCTGACGGCGCGGTGGTCAAGACGGTCGGCGTTATGCCCTCGATGCGGGTGTTTGAAGGCGGCGCGATCTGCTTCGATTCCGAGGAAGAAGCCTGCCGGGGCATCCTGGGCGGGCGCGTGCGGGCGGGCCAGGTGGTCGTGATCCGCTACGAGGGCCCGCGGGGCGGGCCGGGCATGCAGGAAATGCTCGGGCCCACCTCCTACATCATGGGCCGGGGCCTGGGCGAACAGGTGGCCCTGATCACGGACGGGCGCTTCTCGGGCGGCACGCGCGGCGCGTGCGTCGGGCACGTCTCGCCCGAAGCGGCGGCCGGCGGCCCGCTGGCGCTGCTGAAGGACGAGGACCGGATCCGGATTGACATCCCCGGCCGCCGGCTCGACGCGCTCCTCGACGAGGCGGAATGGACCCGGCGCCGCGCGGCCCAGCCGGCATACGCCCCGCGGCCGCTGTCCGGCTATCTCAAGCGCTATGCCGCGCAGGTCACGAGCGCCAGTACCGGCGCCGTGTTCGAGGGCTAGGACGCGGGGTGCGCCCGGCCGGCTGCGCCCGGCGGGCGCCGCTCAGGGCGCGGGCGGGAAATGGATCTCAATGTAGCGGATGGCCGCGTCGAGCGAGCGCAGGATTTTCGTGCAGTAGCGCACCATCCAGGGGCTGCAGTCCTTGAAGCGGAAGGGCGAGAAGGCGATCACGAATTTGCCCAGCCCGTGCGAGGCGTAAAACACTTCCATGGCCGTGCCGATGGACGGCTTGCTGTAGTTGACCAGCACGATGTCCGCCTGGCGGATGTCCTGCAGATCGAACTCGACGATCTCGTTGGCGCTGTCCACCTCGCGGTCCTTGAAGTTCCGGCGCATGGGGTCCAGCAGCGCGTAATCGCGGCCCAGCCGCTGCGCGGCCGCCGCGCGCCAGTTTCGCGCCCGGCCCGCCTGTTCGTCCATGATCGGCCCGCACAGATAGATGGTTTTCATGGGGCGTACGCGAACCCGCGGGATGATCGCCCAATCTGCCCCGTACCCTAGCAGGACCGGATGCCCGAGGCAACGGTATCTTTTACAACGGTGGGCTGCCGGCTGAATCAGGCCGACACGGCGCGCCTGCGCGCCGCGTTCGCCGAGGCCGGCTACCGCGTGGTCCAGCGCCCGCGGCCCGGGGGCGTGTGCGTGGTACAGGGCTGCACGGTCACCGCCCGCGCCCACCAGGATACGCTGCGCCTGGCGCGCCGGGCGCAGCGTGCCGGCGCGTTTGTCGTCGTGGCCGGGTGCCCGGCCGAAGTGGACCCGGCCGGCGTGCAGGCGGCCTGCGGCGCCCGGCTCGTCGTGGGCCAGGCCGGCAGGGAGCGCCTGCCCGAGCGGCTGGCCGAGTACGGGTTCCCGGCTCCGCCCGCCCGCTCGGCGCCGCTGGTCCCGCGCTTCGAGACGCGCCGCGCCATCGTGAAAGTGCAGGATGGCTGCGATTTCCAGTGCCGCTACTGCATTGTGCCCCGGGCGCGCGGGCCGGCGCGCAGCCGGCCGCTCGAAGCGGTCGTGGCCGAGATCCGCGCCCTGGCGGACAGGGGATACCTGGAAATCGTGCTGACCGGCGCCAACCCGTATTTTCTGTTCTGGTGGGCGACCGTCGGGCTGGCATTGGCCACCCAG
>CAZUYI010000413.1:0-2425 GCA_964624095.1 uncultured Verrucomicrobiota bacterium
GGCTCCCGCGCCGGCCGGAGTGACTCGAGTCCGACCCCATTCGGCCTCGCGCGGTTGCCCGCGCCCTGTCAGCCGCTGCTCGCGAGGCGGGGCGCGGACCCGGGGGATCGGGACGCGGTGATTTCCTGTGGCAAAATCCGGCGGGCGGCGTATAGTGAAAGCCAGTACGCAGTGAACGCGGGCCTGCGGAGGATATCCCCCATGGTGGAATCGCTGGTGATTATCGGGTCGGGTCCGGCGGGTTGCGCCGCCGCCCTGTACGCGGCGCGGGCTGACTTGAAGCCGCTGGTCATTGAGGGCGGCGAGCCCGGCGGCCAACTGACCACCACGACAACGATCGAGAATTATCCCGGCTTCCCCGACGGCGTGGACGGGACGGACCTGGTGGCCCGCATGCGCCGGCAGGCCGAACGATTCGGAGCCCGGGTCCAGGCCGGGGTCGTGGCGTCCGTCGAGTTCCGCGCGGCGCCATTCCGCCTGACGCTCGATGACGCCGCCGTGCTGGAGTCCCGGGCGGTGATCGTGGCCACGGGGGCGAGCGCCCTGTACCTGGGGCTGGAGTCCGAGCGCCGGCTGATCGGCCGGGGCGTATCGGGTTGCGCCACCTGCGATGGCGCGCTGTATCGGAACAAGACCGTGGCCGTGGTGGGCGGGGGGGATACCGCCATGGAGGATGCGCTGTTTCTGACCCGGTTCGCGGCCCGCGTGGTCGTCATCCATCGGCGCGATGCATTCCGGGCCTCGCGCATCATGGCCGAGCGCGTCCGCCGGCATCCCAAGATCGAGATTGTCTGGAATACCGTCATCGAGGACGTGCTCGACAGTGGGCACGGGGACGTCGCAGGCCTGCGTCTGAAGCACGTGCAGACCGGCGAACGCACCGAGCGCGCGGTGGACGGCCTGTTCGTGGCCATCGGGCACCGGCCGAACACCCGGCCGTTTGCCGGCCAGCTGGCGCTGGATGAGAATGGCTACATTGTGACCCAGGGTGTCCGGACGTCCGTGCCGGGCGTCTTTGCCGCCGGGGACGTGCAGGATCATGTATACCGCCAGGCCGTGACGGCGGCCGGCTCCGGCTGCATGGCGGCCATCGAGGCCGAGCGGTTCCTGGGCCAGTGAGCGGCGCCGCGGCGGGGCGGGGAGACAGCATGGCAAACGCGTGGGCATCGGGCAAATGGAGCCGGGAAACCGCCTCGTACCGGCGCCTGATCCGGTACGCGCGGCCTTACTGGGGCCGGCTGGTCGTCGGCGGGCTGTGCGGCATGATGTTCGCCGGCTCGATGACCGGGCTGCTGGTCGGGGCGCGCCAGGTACTGCGCCAGGTGTTCCAGAGCGCGCCGCTGTCGCAGGTGGTCCTGGTGGCGCTCGGGCTCCCGGCGCTGGCGCTGGGATACGGGCTGGGCCAGTTCCTGAGCGAGTATTTCATGCAGTGGGTGGGCAACCGGGTGGTCATGGACATCCGGGTGGCCACGTTCGCGCACCTGCAGGAATTGTCGCTGCGCTTCTTTTCGCGGCGTCAGACGGGGGAACTGATCTCGCGCACGGTCAACGACTCGATGATGATCGAGCGGGCGGTGTCCGTGGTGCTCGGCGACCTGGTGAAGCAGCCGTTTGTGCTGGTGGGCGCGGCGGGCTTCCTGGTCTGGCTGGATTTCCGGCTGGCGTTCGCCAGCCTGGTGCTGTTCCCCATCTGCATCCTGCCGATCGCCCTGTTCGGGCGCCGCGTGCGGCGCTATGCCCGGCACGGGCAGGAGCGGCTGGCGTCCCTGCTTTCGATCATGCAGGAATCGCTGGTGGGCATCCGGATTGTCAAGGCCTTCGGCATGGAATCCTACGAGACGGCGCGCTTCGCGCAGCAGTGCCGCCTGTTCTTCAACCGCATCATGCGCGTCACGCGCGACAAGGCCCTGATTGAGCCCATCATCGTGGTCCTGTCGGTCATCGGCCTGGCGCTCGTGCTGGTGTATGCCCGCTGGGTGCGGATGCCGGCCGAGAATTTCATCACCTTTGCCATCGCCATGATGGCCCTGTACGAGCCGGTCAAGAAGCTGAGCCGCCTGCACTTGAACATCCAGCAGACCTCGGCCTCGGCCGACCGCATTTTCGAACTGCTCGACGTGCCGGTCGCCATCCGCAACGCGCCCCATGCCCGTCCCCTGGAGGGCCCCCTCGAAACCCTGGCCTTCGAGCACGTGGACTTCGCCTATGACCGGCAGCCCGTCCTGCGCGACATCCATGTCGCCGTGCGCGCCGGCGAGCGCGTGGCGCTGGTCGGCAACTCGGGCGCCGGCAAGACCACCCTCGTCAACCTGATCCCGCGCTTTTACGACGTCACGGGCGGCCGCCTCTCGCTCAATGGCAGGGACATCCGCGACCTCACGCTCGAGTCCCTGCGCAGCCGGCTCGGGCTGGTGACCCAGGAGAC
>CAZUYI010000414.1:0-2409 GCA_964624095.1 uncultured Verrucomicrobiota bacterium
CGCGTTCGAGCATCTCGCGCGCGGCGCGGTTGGTGAAGGTCAGCAGCAGGATGCGCCGGGGATCCACGCCGCGGGTGACCAGCCAGGCCACCCGGTACACGAGGGTCCGGGTCTTGCCCGTGCCGGCGGCGGCCAGCACGAAGAGCGGGCCGTCCGGCGCGGTGACGGTCGCGTACTGTTCCGGGTTGAGGGCTTTTTCGAAGTCAATGACGGCGGGGGCAGGTTCCACGGACCACAGGCTCCTTGGGTCGGGGCGCCCATGCGGGCGCGCGGCATGCATCAGATCAGGGCGGCGCGGGGCGGAGGCGGGCGTGCAGCTTGAGCAGGTCCGCCAGGGTGAATTCCTTGAGGGCCTCGGCGGCGCCGGCGTCCCGCTTGCCGAGGACGTGGCGGATGGCCGGATTCAGCATGTCGAGGCCCAGGCTGCGGGGCGTGCCGCCCGACTGGATCATGACGTTGACCACGTCGTGGACGCGGATGCGGTCGGGCAGCGTGAGCAGCACGTAGCGGGTCTCATCCTCGGCCACCTCGGCCAGCAACTCCGCCTGGACCAGGCTGTCGAGGACCTCGTGAATCAGGCGCACGGGAATGCGGTGGGCGCGGGCATAGGCCGCCGGCTCGAAGCGGGGCACGCGGATCATCATGGCCTGGGCCGCGTGCGACAGGATCGAGAGCGCCAGCATGATGCGCGACTGCGTGCTGGCGCCGTGGGCGGCCTGCTCCATCTTGTAGGTGGCGTGGTTCTGCAGGGCGAACCCGAACTCGGCGCCCAGGAGCACGATCCACCAGGAAAGGTAGAGCCAGAAGAGGAAAATCGGGATCGAGGCCAGCGTGCCGTAAATGGCGTTATAACGGCTGATGCCGACCTGGAGCGTGAGGGACACCCATTGCCAGCCGACCCAGAGGGAGCCGCCGGCGATCCCGCTGAGGACCGCGGGCGCCGTCAGCACCCGCGTGTTGGGCATCAGCTTGTAGAGGAACCCGAAGGCCACCCAGGTGGCCAGGAGCGGGAGCAGCGACAGGAACCGCGCGTAGAGGAGGTGGGCGAAGGCGAGCCGCGATTCCAGCGCTTGGATGATCGAGGGGTGGTGCAGCGTCGCGTTGAGCGTCGTGGCCGCGACCATCAGGATCGGGACCACCATCACGATGCTGAGGTAGTCCGAGAACTTGCGCAGCAGGCGCCGCGATACGGAAACGCCCCAGACGCGATTGAAGGACATCTCCACGCAGCTCAGCACCTGGACCGCGGCCCAGAGCAGCAGCAGCAGCCCGATCCCGCCGAGCGTCGCGAAATCGGTGTGGCGCACGGAGTCGAACAGCCGGGTCACGACGGTTGTAAACGGCGCCGGCAGGTCGCCGAGGGACGAAAGCACGCGGTGCTCGGCCCAGTCGCCGGCGCCCAGTCCGCGCAGCAGGGCCAGAGCCAGGGCCAACAGGGGCACGAGGGCCATCAGCGTGCTGTAGGTCAGGAAGGCGGCGTGCAGCGGGCACTGGTTGTCCCGGAATCCCTTGAAGACCAGGACGGCGATCCGGACCAGATGAATGCCTGCCCGCCGCGCCCGCGACAGGGAACCGGGCTCGATGTCCCAGATGTCCTCGGCCAGGAATCGCCACCCGCGCTGCGCCCATGATTGGAGAAGGCCCCCGCTCATGGCGCGCCGTCCGCTCCCCGCCGGCCGTGCGGCCGGGGCCCCAGCCCGGCCAACGGGACGCGGGCCTGCACCAGGGCCCAGGCGGCCAGGGTCTTGGCGTCGCGGACGGCGCCCCGCCGGACGAGCGCGGCCCACTCGGCGGGATCGAGCAGCACCGGCTCGACCCGCTCGTCGGCGTCCGGCGCAGGGGCGCCGCCGCCGGCCAGCTCGGCGTAAAACAGGTCAATGGCTTCCGTGCAGAAGCCCGGCGCCGTCACCACCCGGCCCAGCCGGCGCCAGCGCCGTGCGCGGTAACCGGTTTCCTCGCGCAGTTCCCGGGCGGCGCAGGCGGCTGCCGATTCGCCCGCCTCGCGCGTGCCGGCCACCACTTCGAGCAGAACCCGGCCGACCGCCTTGCGGTACTGCCGGACGAACAGCCAGCGCCCGTCCGGGACGCGCGCCCAGACGGCCACGGCGCCCGGATGGCGCACGATCTCGCGGCGCGCCCGCCGGCCCCGCCCCAGGCCCACCTCGAGCACGTCCACCCGGATCAGGCGGCCGGTAAACGCGCGTCGTGCGGTAAGCGTGGGCTCGGTCATGTCGGACAGTCTCCCCGGCGGCTAGGCGCCGGGCCGCGCGCCCGCGGCGGCCGGTTGGCCATACAGCCGTTCGTACGTGTCCCGGTAGGCGCCGTTGCGGATGCGCTCCCACCATGCGCGGTGGTCGAGGTACCAGCGGACGGTCGCCTGGAGGGCGTCGGAAAAATCGAACTGGCGCC
>CAZUYI010000415.1:0-2396 GCA_964624095.1 uncultured Verrucomicrobiota bacterium
GAACTATGCGCCCTTTCCGGACCTCCTCCGCGACAACCTGCAATACTACCGCGCGCTCGGCGTGCGGGGGTTTATCGATTGTTTGTGCGTGCACGACCTGTGGTGGCTCGACTCGCTGAACCTGTACGTGTTCGCCCGGATGCTCTGGAACCCGGACGGGGACCTCGACGCCCTGCTGGCTGATTACTACGCGGCCTTTTACGGGAAGGCGGCCGAGCCGATGGCGGCCTATGACCGGATCGTCGGGTCGCTGAGAGGCTTGCGGCTGCCCCACGGGTTCCTGGCGGCCGATATCCTGGGAATCGAGGTCGGCGATGACCGGCCGGGCGAGTACATCCGGAAACTGGCCCGCGATTTCGTGCCGGAACTGGACGGCTGGGCGCGGGATCAATTGGCACGCTGGCAGAGAGCGGCCCGCGAGCGCCTGCGCGAGGCGCGGCAGCGCGCGCGCCCGGAAAGCCGACTGGTCCAAGACCGGCTGGACCGCCTGGCGGTCTGCCTGGACAACCTGGCCTGCCGGCTGAAGGCCGCCTATCAGAATGTGTACGTCACGTGGCTGACCGCGCAGGCCGAAGCGCCCGAAGGCCGGTCGAACCGGCGGCTCCAGACGCAGTTGAAGGCCGCCATTCAGACCAATCGAAGCCTGTACCTGCGCTACTACGATTCGCGCCTGCGCTGGAGATCCATGCGCCCGGCACCGCCCGGGGCGAACCGGATGGCGTCACCCGGCTATAACATGATGCCGGGCCGCGGGCCGCTGCTGGGAGACAAACCGCTCGACCATCCGCTGGCCCGTCGGCCGGCGTCCCCGACGGTCTTCCCGTTCGCGCCGCGGCTGCGGGTCAGCCGGCCGCTGCCCCTGGCCGGGTCGGTCGCGTCCGTATCCTATCCGCGGCGCCCGGAAGCCCTCGGGTTTGAGACTCGCGCGTGCCGGCCGGACGGGTTATGCGCCGTGCGCGATGTCTGGGCGGCCCGTGCCAAGCGCTCCGAGTTCGTGTTCCTGGCGTGCCGGTTCGAGTGCTCCGCCGCCATGCAGCTCAAGGTCGGACTGGGATATGACGGTCCCATCAAAGTCTGGCTCGACGGGCGCCGGCGGTTCTGCGAGCCCAGGGGCAACGTTCCGATCGGCGCCGATAAGGCCGTCATCCCGGTCCGTGCCGCGCCCGGCTCGCACGAGCTCGTGATCGCCCTGGCCTCGGACCGCGGCCGGGTGGAGGGCGTGCGCCTGCGCCTGATGCGCTGCGACCTGCCGGACTCGATCCTGCAGCGCGGGCCCGGCGCCTATCCGGCGCCGGCTATGCTGGAATGAGGTTCGCGCCGGAAGGCTGTCGGCGGGAACGCGCGTCGCCGAAAGGAAATGCATGCCGTGAGACGACGATCGGTTCGGTTGCTGGCCGCCGCGTGCGGCCTCGCGATGGCGGCGCGGCTGGCGGCATCGGAGCCCGAGGCGATCTGGCCGGCGGAGCGGCCGGCCTTCGGGCCAAATTCCATCGAGCGGCCGGTGAGTTTCCAGGACGCCCTGGAGAGCGGCCGCCGGAAATACAGCCCGCGCCACTGGAGCATTCCGATCCACTACGCGGCGGCTCGGAACGACTTCCGGCAGGCGCTCGAGGCGGCCGGGACGGACGCGGAGCGGGCAGAGGCGCAGCTGGCCCTGGCGGACAATGACCAGCTGGATATCTGGGGGACCGGTCCGGCGAGCGCGCCGGCCATGCGCCGGGACTACGAGGCGGTCCTGGCGCTGCCCGGCGCGCTTGCCGAGCAGAAAGCGCGCGCCGCGCTGGGGGTGGGGGAGGCCCGGCTGCTGGAACACGAGTGCGCGGCAGCGCGCGCGGCGTTTGAGCGCGCGCTGGGTTTTGCCGGAACGCCCGATTGGACGAACCGCGTGCGGCTGGCAATGGCGCGGGCCTGGCTGCAGGAGGGGAACGGGGCGGCGGCGCGGCGCGAGCTGGCGGACCTGCCGGCGGAAGACCGCCTTGACCGCGCCCTTCGATTCCAGGCGCGGCTGTACCTGGCGGCGCTCGATCTGGCGCCGCGAATCCGGCCCGGGCGCCCGCGTCTATTCTTCAACGCGGAGAGCTGGCCGGCCGTCAGGGCGCGGGCGCAAGCCGACCCCCATGCGTATGAAACCCTTCGGCAAAAGGTCCGTTCCCTGCCGGACGTGTTTGAGGTGAGGGACTGGGGCGCCGGTTACAAGTTCAAGGTGTCCGGCACGTGGGCATCCTATCCGGGCTTGATGCCGGTGGCGCTGGTTTACCGGCTGACGGGCGAGGAAGCATTGCTGGGCAACATCCGGAAGATGTTGCGGGCCACCCTGGACCATTACCTGAAGCTGGACGATTACAATGCCCACGTCGAATCCCGGGTGTGTTTCCTCGCCGCGCTGGACTGGGTCT
>CAZUYI010000416.1:0-2394 GCA_964624095.1 uncultured Verrucomicrobiota bacterium
GCACCCAGAACCGGTCGGCGCTCACCGCCAGCAGCGCGGCGGCCAGCTCGCCCTTTTGGAAATGGGTTCGGGCCGCGGCCAGCGTGTGGCGCAGGTACTCCTCGTCTTCCGGCAACACCGTGACGCGCGCCGCCGGCGTCTCGAGCAGCTTCGCCGTGCCCTCGATGACGCCCTCGAGCCACGCCGTTTCCGGGCCCGGCCGCGGCTGCGCCTGCCAACCCGCGAGCCGCGCGGCGGGAGCTGCCGTCTTGAAGGCGGCCACGCCGAACGGGGCCAGCTCGAGGCGCACGACGGCCCGGCCGTCCTTGCCCGGCGCCGCCGCCGGGCGGCCGCTGACCGCGTCCACGACCGCGGCGGCCTGCTCGAGGACGATTTCGCCCGAGACCGGCCAGTAGCCGGGATTAACCGCGTAGACCCAGTAGTCGTTGTCCTTGCGCAGCTCGCGGATGGCCAGGTTAGAGCCCAGGCCCGTGTCAGCCGCCGGCTGGAACTTGTCGGACGGCAGGGCGCGCAGCACGCGGTTGAACTCGCGCAGCGGCTGCTCGTTGCCCTCGAGCAGGCAGACATCGGAAAACCCGTAGTAGACGATGTCGGGGTCGGCGCCGATCAACGCACGGGCGAACACTTCGCGCGTGTTATAGCCGTCCGGCTGCTGCATCATCGTCAACTGGAAATGCCGCGGCCAGTTCGGCCGGGGCGGCAGATGCCATGCCATCTGCTCGATTTCAAGCCAGTCATGCCGGATATGCACGGAGCGGTTCCGCTCGGCCGCGAAGAACGCGTATTGTTCCGGACAGCCCCCGGACATATCCCAGCCCCGGTTCATGCCCCCGTAAGGCTTATTCAGGACGCCGACCATCGTGTGGGCCAGGCTGATGGCGTCATTCCGTGCAAACAGCGCGCCGTCATAGCCGTTGGCCAGCATGTAATCGTAAAACGACAGGCCGCTACCGCGCCATTCCTCCTCGTATTGCGTCAACCGGTCCAGGTGACAGATACAGCGGGCGTCCGGCCGCACCGCCCGAATGACGCGAACCAGTTCGTCGAAAAAGCCGGCCATGCGTTCGGCCCGCCAGGCCAGCCACCGGCCCCGCATGCCCGGCGCATTGAGGTATTCGTGCCGCTTGCCGAATCGGTTGGGATCGTCCAGCGAGAACGGATCTTTCTGGCCGGTATCCTGCTCGAACTCGCGCAGGGTCACGTCGCCGTAGCCGTAATGGGTGAACTCGTCCGCCGTCCAGGCGCCCCGACGCAGGCGTCCGCGGTAGGTGGGCAGGAAATCGCCGCCCAGGTAGGACAGCCAGAGCAGGCCCTTGAAGTTCGGGAGCGTCCGGTATATACGGGTTATCTCTTCGGCGGCGATAAAGATCGTCTTCCGGACTTCGGGATGGTTGAAATTGAATCCATACCCGCCTTCCCACTGGGTATTGTATTCGGCCCCATCCGGCTCGACCAGGTACGCCGTATCCCAGAACCCGGATTGCGGGCGCGGCTTCTGCGTCCGGCCCAGGCTCAAGAGCTTGGGCGTAAAGGCAAACTCGACAAAGGCATAGAAGTCCACGCCGTTGTCGCGCAGGACCCGGGCGAGCAGGTCCCGGATGGAGCCCCGGTTCCGGGCGCAGGGGAAGGACCAGTCGGGTACGACCGCGGGCGAATTGTTCGGGTGCGCCTGGAAGTTGCCCATCATGTGCAGGTTCTGGCCGGCAAAGCGCATGTACCGCACAAAGGCTTCCGCCGCGTCCAGAGACTGGGCCAGGCTCCTGCATCGCGCCCGCACCGGCAGGCTCGGCCCGTCGAGCGGCGCGGCGGTTTGCGCGCGCTGGACCGCCTGTCGGTCGTCGGAGACCGGCGCCCACTGGATTCCGAACCGGTCGGGCTTCGTCCGCTCGGTCAACAGCCCGTTCCAGCGCGTGTGCGCGGCGGGCGCGCGCAGGGCGGGCAGCCCGTTCTTGATGTGTGAGAAGCGCAGCCGCGCTCCCGCCGCGGGCGTGCCGCCCAGGGCGACCAGGTTCAACGAGTGCGAGCCGGGATCGGGCCGGTAGAGCCAGGTGAGCGTCTGCATGCGACCGGTGACCGGGTAGCGGTCGCCCGTGCAGACCGACGCGGTGGTTCGCGAGTACGGCGCCGTCAGCCCCTGATACCGCGCCGAGCAAGCCACGCCCATCTGCCGCCGCCGGTCGTTCGGGTATTCGAGCTCCATCAGGTAGAACTCGCCCGGATGCTGGAACTCGACCAAGTAGGAGATGATGGAGCCGCCCGCCGGCCTCGTTTCCCGGTATGTCAGGCCGTTGCGCTCGACAATGGTCGGTTCGTGGACGCCGGCGTTGGGGTCCGTGGCCGGCGCCGCCGCCTGGCGTCCGCCCTCGGACTCGGTCCAGGGCCCGTCGGCGGGAT
>CAZUYI010000417.1:0-2394 GCA_964624095.1 uncultured Verrucomicrobiota bacterium
CCCCAACCGAGAGGTTCCCATGCGTGCCACGCCCCTTCCCGTCCTCCTGGCCCTTCTCGCTTCCCTGGCCGCCCAGGAGCCCGCTTCCCGGCCCGCGCGGCGCGCCGCGGCGGACGCGCCCCTGGCCCAAGCGCCGCGCTGGCGGTCCCTCGGACCGGCGAGCATGAGCGGGCGGATCGTGGATCTCGCGGTCGACCCCGGCCGCAAGGCGGTGTGGTACGTGGCCACGGCCTCGGGGGGGCTATTCAAGACCGAGAACGCGGGGACATCCTGGGCGCCGGTCTTCGACCATGCCCGGGTGCTCTCGCTGGGCGCGGTGGCCGTGGCGCCCTCGGATCCGCGGACCGTATGGGTCGGCACGGGCGAGGCCAACGCGCGCAACTCCGTCTCCTGGGGCGACGGCGTCCATCTCTCCAGGGACGGGGGCAAGACCTGGCGCCACGCGGGCCTCCAGGCCGCGTTCCAGATCGGCCGGATCGCGGTGCACCCCCAGGATCCTAATACCGCATATGTGGCCGCGTGCGGACGCCTGTGGGGCCCGAACCCGGAGCGCGGGCTCTATCGGACCCGGGACGGCGGCGCGAGCTGGGTCCAGGTCCTGAAGGTCGACGAACGGACGGGGGCGGTCGACGTGGCGCTGCACCCCGCATATCCGGATCAGTTGATCGCGGCCACTTGGGAGCGCGCGCGCGACGAGTTCGACGGCAACGACCCCTCGGCGCGCTGGGGGCCCGGCTCGGGGCTGTGGAAGTCGATCGACGCGGGCGACTCCTGGCGCCGCCTCGGCGCCGGCCTTCCGACCGTCGCCATGGGCCGCATCGGCTTGACGGTCGCCGCGCGGGAGCCGTGGACGGTCTACGCGGTGATCGAGACCGAGCGCATCGGCTGGGCCGCCGGTGACGCCCGCGTCGCCTCGCGGCCCTCGGCCAGCCGGGAGACGGGGGGCGCCTCCAGCAGGGGCCGGGGTGAGCGTCCGGCCGGATTCGAGGGCATGCTCGGCGGCCAGTTGGAGAACGTCCAGGAGCGCCAGGGGCCGCTCGGCTTCGAGTGCGGCGGGGTATTCCGCTCGGACGACTTCGGGGAGAGCTGGCGCCGCGTGAACTCGCTCAATCCCAGGCCCTTCTACTACAGCCAGATCCGGGTCGACCCGGCCGATCCGGAGCGGGTCTACGTGCTCGGCATCAACTACTACTCCTCGGCCGACGGGGGCCGGAGCTTCGAGCAGGCCCGCGGCCACGACCTCCACCCGGACTTCCACGCGCTCTGGATCGACCCCGCGAATCCGGAGCACATGATCATCGGCCAGGACGCCGGGCTGGCCGAGACTTGGGACCGCGGCAAGCGCTACCGTTACATCGAGAACCTGCCCTGCGGGCAGTATTACCACGCGGCCGTGGACGATGGGGAGCCGTACCTGATCTATGGCGGATTGCAGGACAACGGGACCTGGGCCGTCCCGAGCCGGACGCGATTCCAGGATGGCGTAATCAATGACGACGCGTTCAGGCTGGGCGGGGGTGACGGTTTCACGGCCCTGCCGCACCCGGGCGTGCCGGGCCTGGTCTTCTTCGAGTCGCAGCTCGGGGGCCTGGCCTGGCGCGATCTCGAGACCGGGCGTTCAGGCGGCGTGGCGCGGCCGGCGGGGGCCAGGCTGCGGTTCAACTGGGACACGCCCTTGCTGCTCTCGGCGCACGCTCCGGACACGGTCTGGTATGCGGGCAATCAGGTCGTAAAGGCGGCGGCGCGGGGCGCCATCGCGCGCCGGGCCAGCCCCGAGCTCGCGCGGACCCCGCGTGGGACGGCCACGGTCCTGGCCGAATCGCCGCTCACCGAGGGGCTGCTCTACGCCGGCACCGACGACGGGGCGCTGTGGGCGACCCTCGACGGGGGCGGCTCCTGGGAGCGGCTCCACGTCCCGGGGCTGCCCGGGCCGAGATACGTGAGCGGGATCGAGCCCTCGCGTTTCGCCGAGGGCCGGGTCTTCCTCGCCCTCGACGGGCACCGCTGCGACGACATGCGGGTCTATCTCTTCGCCAGCGAGGATTACGGCCGGCACTGGGCCCCGCTCGGGCCCGGGGTCGACCGGGGCCCGGTGCACGAGGTGCGCGAGGGGCGGTTCAATCCGGATCTGCTCTACGCCGCCACCGAGTTCGACCTCTTCGCCTCCCTCGACCGCGGGGCGAGCTGGTTCAGCCTGCGCGGCGACATGCCCGCGGTCGCGGTGCGCGACCTGGCCATCCAGGCCCGCGAGCGGGAGCTCGTGGCGGCGACGCACGGGCGCGGCCTCTACATCCTGGACTGCGCCGGCCTGGAGGCGTGCACCCGCAAGGCCATGGCCGAACCGGCCGCCCTGTTCCAGCCGGTGCGCGCGGTGCAGTGGGCGAGCTACCCATC
>CAZUYI010000418.1:0-1081 GCA_964624095.1 uncultured Verrucomicrobiota bacterium
AAATAGCATATAATCCACGAATTCACAGATGATATGGCCCATGATCTGGTGAATCTCCTGAACGCGCGGCGTTCCGGCTGGTGGGGTTTCCAGAAGGATATCCGCCTGCCCGCGGATTGCTCCGCCGCCGGCGCCGGTCATGGCTCCGAGCGGGATCGGATACCAGGAGCCGATCGGCCGGTGGTTGGCGCTGTAGAGGAAGCCGCAGGCGGGGTCCATGACCCCCGGCAGGAGCCGGTGCGGCACGATCCCCTGCCACTCCTCGGCCGAGCGCCGCCCCGGCGCCGCGTGCCGGCCCGCGGATGGATCAAGGCGCGAGCGCACCGGGATGGCGGCCAGGGCGCGGAAGCCGATGCGCCCGGCGCGGTCCCCGAAGAGGATGTTGACCGAGGGGAAGCGCCAGCCGCCGAGGGCCGCGTCGAACTGGGCGGCGTCCCGCGCGCGCAGCATGGCCAGCGCGCCCTGGATGGTCTCGCGGTCAGGCTCGCAGAGTGGAATGCGCCGGAGCGCCACTTCGCCCTCGGCGGGCAGGGCGAAGCAGAAGCGCGTGGCCACGGGGCCGAGGTGCGTCTCGCGCACCGTCCACTCGACCGGCTCCCGCCCCCGCACCAGGATCTTTTCGCGGTGGACCGTCATCTGGCGCCACGCGCCGTCGAAGCGGTAGTGGTCGGGGCGCGCCGGGTCGGTCTCGAGCCGGAAGAGGTCGGCCTGGTCGGCGCCGAGCGCCGTGACGCCCCAGGCCACCTGTTCGGTGAATCCGATGAGCACCACCGGGCTCCCGGGGACGCCGAGGCCGCGGGCGTTGAAGGTCCGGCCCTGGAAATGGAATTCGTAGAACAGGGATGGATTGCGCACCTGCGTCTGCGGATCGCTCACCAGGACCGCGGAGCCCGTGGTGCTGCGCCGGCCGCCGACAACCCAGGCGTGGCTGAACTTCGCCCCCTCCTCGCCCTGCCGCTCGCCGCCGAGGCCGTGCGCCCGGGCGAAGGCCCGGACCTCTTCCACCCAGGCGTCGGGCAGGTCCGAACGCTGGACAACGGCCGGCTCCTCGTCGGGGGGCATCATGGGGCCGGCGCCGGGG
>CAZUYI010000418.1:1091-2386 GCA_964624095.1 uncultured Verrucomicrobiota bacterium
TGAGCTCGCGCGTGCCGTCGGTGGCGAAGAACTGGCCCAGGTGCCACCAGGAGGCGATGCACTCCGCCGGGCTCCAGGGCTCGGGCGCCAGGCCATACTTGGCGAAGAGCGGGTGGAGGTCGTTCCGGTTGGCCGCGAACCAGTCGTTCACCCCGTCGCAGTAGGCCTGCAGCAGTCCGCGCGTCTCCGGGTCGAGGCCTTCCGCCGCGCGCCGCGCGGAGCGCGCGAACCCGAAGGTGCGCATCTTCGTGTCGTGGTCGAGGGCGGTCTCCTCGCGGTTGGTCTTGGGCAGGAGGCCCACGACCTCCGCCAGCCGGCCCTGGACCATGCGCAGCGCCAGGGTCATCTGCAGGCCGCGGTCCTCGGCCGTTGCCCAGCCCAGGCCGTAGAAGGCGCCCGCGTCGGTCTCCGCGAAGACGTGCGGGATCCCCCAGCGGTCGCGCACGAGCTCGACCGGGCCGCGGTCCTCAGCCGGGCTCCGGGCCGGCAGGGCGGCGCACGAGCAGGCGGCCAGCAGGACCATGGCGCAGGCGCGGATGGAACTGGCGGATGGATGGGGTTTCAAGGGCGTCTCCGTCTTCTGGCGGGCGCCGATCCCGCCACCCCGGTCTTCCGCGGTCCGCGGGTCCTCGAGGTTCCGCCGGGCACGCGTGCGCTCGACCTGTTCTGCTTCCAGCGGACTATGCCCGCAGGGACCGATGGGCGGCTGGGATTCTCCCGCGATCGTGCGCCGGTTCAAGGGGCCCCGCCATGTGGCCGCAGGAGGAGCTCACGTGCCAGGCCTTTGTCCGCCAGCGGCAGGAGCAGTTCGAAGCGGGAGCCCGGACCGTCTCCCGCTGCCAGGCGCAACTCGCCGCGCATGCCGCGGGCGAGGCGTCGGCTCAGGGCCAGGCCCAAGCCCACGCCCGGGGCGTGGCCGGCGGCCTCCCGGGCCGAGCGGGCGAAGGGACGGAAGAGGCGCCGCGCCTCGGCGCTTGAAATTCCTGGACCGAAATCACGCACGGCGATGCTCAGCCATCTTGCAGCGATTCGGATATCCACATCCACGGCCTTCTCGACGCCGCCGGCGGCATACTTGCAGGCGTTGTCGACGAGGTTGAATAGGATCCGCTCGACGGCATCCGGGTCGGCGCAGACCTTGGCTGCGGGCGCGGCCGAAGCGGCGGCGATCCTGAGGGCCATGCCCGCCTGCCGCGCACGTTCCTCCAGGCGGCCGCGGGCGCGCTCGAGGAGGGCATCCAGGACGATCGGCGCCGGACGGCCGGGCCTCCCGGTCTTCTCCAGGCGGGCATAGG
>CAZUYI010000419.1:0-2381 GCA_964624095.1 uncultured Verrucomicrobiota bacterium
TCCCGGTGCCCGCCTGGGAGTTCATTATCGCCACCGTGCGCCGCGAGTTTCCCGACACGGTCTTCCTGCTCGAGGGGCTGGGAGGCAAGCTCGAAACCACGGAAGCCCTGCTCTCGACCTCGAACCTGAATTGGGCCTACTCCGAGTTGTTCCAGAACTACGACCGGCGCCAGCTCGAAGGATACCTGCCCGGCGCGTTCCGCCTGTCGCGCGAGGCTGGGTTGCTGGTGCACTTCGCGGAAACCCACGACAACAACCGGCTGGCCGCGCGCTCGATCCCCTACGCCCGGATGCGCACGGCGCTCGCGGCGCTCTGCTCGTCCAACGGCGCGTTTGCCTTCGCCAATGGCGCCGAATGGCATGCCGCCGAAAAGATCGCCGTCCATGGACGAGCCTCGCTGGCCTGGGGCAATCCCGAAAACCAGGTTGACCGCATCGCGCGCCTGAACGCGCTCCTGCAGACGCATCCCGCCTTCGCCGAAGGAGCCGGCGTGCGCCTCATCCAGCAGGGCGCCGGCAACAGCCTGGCCCTCCTGCGCCGCGCCGCGGTGCCCTCCGAGGCGCGCCTGCTCGTGCTGGTGAACCTCGATGACGCCGCGCCGCAGACGGTTGCCTGGCCGGCCGCCGAGACGGGGCCGGCCGCCGCGCCCTGGACCGACCTGCTCTCGGGCCGTACCGTGGCCGTTGAAGGCGGGCCGGACGGCCTGGCGCGCCTGACGCTGGCGCCGGCAGACGTCTTCTGCCTCGCGCCCGAGCGCACCGCCTATGAGCGGCTGCTGGCCGCCGAGCACGCGCCCTGCCGCGAACCGCCCGGGCGGGTACTCCGCCAGCGACTCCGCGCCAAGGCGCTCGAGGTGGCGGTCGCGTGCCGTGGCGCGGGCGGACTCGGCGCGCTCGAGCCCGAGTCGCTGGCGGACGAGCTGGCCTCCGATCCGTTCGCCTTGTGTCGCCGACTGGACCCGCCGGACGCCGCGCCGCGCGTCACCGCATGGGACTGGCCGCGCGATACGCGCCGCGCGGTCATGGTTCCGCCGTGCCATTTCCTGTGCCTCCGCGCAGCCGTTCCCTTCCGGGCGCGGCTCGAGCCCGAGCCGCCGGACGACAACCGGCAGGGTGAGCCGGCGTTCCTTGGCCGACAGGAGGATTCGCTGCCCTCGGCGGATGGCCGCCATTTCGTGCTGTTCGCCCCGGTGCCCGTGCCGGCCGCGCCGCGGGCGGTCCACCTGCGCCTCGATCTGTACGAAGCGGGCGCCGCGCGGCATGGCGGCGGGCCGCTGCTCTTCCTGCCGCCCGGCGAGGCCGCGCGCGTGCCGCTGGATTTTCCGCACCGGGTCCTGCGCTCGACGTCGCCCGTTCTGCTCTCGACCAACGGGCGCGGCGGCATGGCGCGCGCCCGCGTCGCCTGGGGCGACCTGCAAAGCCGCTACGACGCGCTGCTTGCGGGCAACCTGAACACCGATCACCCCGAGGATCGGCGCATCATGCTGACCCGCTGCCGCGCCTGGCTGGTCTACCGCGGGTACTCGCAGGATATCACCCTGGACCGGCTGACGGTGTTTCGCCTGCTTCCGAATGGCGGCCTCTGGCGGTTCCGTGTTCCATTCGGGTACGGCCAGTTGGTGTTCCTCGAAATCCGCCTCGAGATGACGCCTGGCCGCAACGCCGTGCGGCTGGAGTTTCGGCGCCTGCCCTGCGCCGCCGCGGAGCACGACCTGGCCGACGATCGCACCGTGCGGCTCATTATCCGGCCGGATATCGAGGACCGCTCCTTCCACGAGGACACAAAGGCCTACCTCGGCCCCGAACGCGACTGGCCGGCCGCCGTGCGCCCGGAGCCGGCGGGATTTTCCTTTGCGCCCGATCCCGCCCGGCGCCTGCACGTGTGCCTGTCGGCCGGGCGATTCCAGCCGGAGCCGGAATGGCACTACAACGTGCATCATCCCGTCGAGGCCGAGCGCGGCATGCAGCCCGATTCCGACCTTTTCAGCCCGGGCTTTTTCTCCTGCCCGCTGGACGGCGGCCAGGAGGCCGTCCTGCTCGCCCAGATCCTGACGCCCGCCGAGTCCAATCCGCTGGCCCTGCCCGGGCGCGCGGGGCGGAGCGCCGGCGCGCGCGCCCGGCGCCAGGACGGCCGGGCGGCAGGCGAGCCACCGGGCCCGGCGGCGGACTCCGCGGTTGAGCCCGGCTCGATGCCGCTGGGGGACGCCCTGGCCCGCGCCCTGCGCGCGTTCATCGCGCGGCGCGGCGCGCATCAGACCGTTATCGCCGGCTATCCCTGGTTCCTCGACTGGGGGCGCGACACGTTCATCTGCGCCCGCGGCCTCGTGGCTGCCGGCGCCCTCGACGACGTGGCCGCCATCCTCAAGGCCTTCGCCGCCTTC
>CAZUYI010000420.1:0-2381 GCA_964624095.1 uncultured Verrucomicrobiota bacterium
GGGAGGCGCGGGCGCCGCAGGCGACCGCGGCGACGCCTCACGCCCTCATCCCGCCGCTTATTGAAACGCCAGGGTGCCGTATTGTTCGACGCTTTCCCATTTCGAGATGCGCGCCCACCACGTCTCCGGCACGCTGGCATAGTCCCGGAACCGCCTCACGAAGTTTGCGCGCCACTCGCATCCCGCGCGCGGCGGCTCGACGCCCAGCTCGGCGAACGGGATGGCCGCCTCGACGACCCATTCCCCGGCCCGCGCGCCGGCCGCCGCCTGCCAGGCCATCTGCCGGAGTTCCTCCCCGCCGACGCCCCAGGCGCCGGAGCGGGCGAAATACTTGACGCCGCCGGCATTGACCGCAAACTGCCGGAGTCGCTGTCCGTCGGCGCTCAAGAGCAGGACGACGGCATCGTCATACTGGCGCAGCACCTCGACCGGGTTTTCCGCGGAGGCCGTGTGCTTGAGCGCGCCCACGTCCGGGTCGGCCATCCGCAGTCCGAGGTACAGGGCCCGCTCGTCGTAGGCCGCCTGGACCGCCATGTCCATCAGCGGGGCCCCGAGCTGGAGGGCCGATCCGATGCCGATTCCGAGGAACCGGAAGCTGGGTTCGGCCCGGCGCCAGGCGGGCTCGTCGAGCGCGCCATCCGGCGTCGGCGCCGCATCCGCCACGCGAGCCACGCGCAGCACGGGCCGTTCTGACGGGTTCCAGGCCCCCTCGAGTGCCGGCCGGCCCTCGAGCCGCGCCGAGCGGGTCTGGGCCGGGACCAGCACCTGTTTCCACAACTCCCAGAACCGCCAGTGGGTCAGCGCCGACCACGCCGCCGCATAGCGGCCTTCCGCCAGCAGGGTCTCTGCCGCCGCGCACGTCTCGCGCATGAATTCCCGCTCGGGCCGCGCCAGGGCCAGCGCCGTCTCGCGCTCGTCGAGCCGCGTGCGGACGTCCGCGATGATGCCGCGCATGTGGGCGAGGTCCGACTCCGCCACCGGCTCGTTCGTCCAGCCCGCAACTTCGAGTGACGGACCCCGCGCCCGGAACGACGCCACGCCGTACGGACCCAGCGCCACCGGCACGACCGTCCGGCCGTTTGCGTCGCGGGTCTCGACCGGGCGCCCGTCGTGCGCCCGCGCGACGGCGGCCCGGCCGTTCAAGACCAGCTCGCCCCTCACCGGCCAGTAGCCCGGGTTGGCCGCGTAAAACCAGAAGTCCTCCCCCTGCCCCAGTGCGCGGATGGCCAGGTTGTGCTTGAAATCCGCCGTGCCCAGCACCGGCTCGAGCAGCTCCTTCGGCAGCGGCGTCAGCGCCCGGGCCACCGCGCGCACCTGCTGCTCGCGGCTGTTGATGATGTTGACGTCCGTGAACCCGAACAGCAGGATATCCGGGTCGGCGCCGATCATGGCCTGGGTGAACGATTCGAGCGCGTAGTCCTCGGACGCCTGGCCGATGAAGCGCGAGGGATGCGCCTGCACGGGCCAGTCCGGCCCGGCATTCGGCTGGGTCGTGAACTCGGTCCAGCAGGTATTCAGCGCGACCAGCCGGTTGGGCCCGGCGTAATACTCGAGCACGGAGGGATCCACGGCATGCGCCCACACGTCCGAGCGGCGCCCCGCGTTGGCCGAGCCCACGGGATAGATCGTGCGGCCCAGCCAGAGGCCCGGCTCGTTCCGGACCGCCGCCGGGTTGATCCCGAGCTGCCGCACGTAGTCCCCGTAGGGGCCGGGGGCATCGAGCAGCCAGTGCCGGATCGGCGCCAGGTCCAGGTACGCGTTGCAGACGACGTTCAAGTCCGGCCGGAACCGGCGCAGCAGGTCCCGGGTTTTCACGAGATACCCGGCCATCGCGCGCCCGCGCCACTCGATCCAGGCCTCCCGCATGGCGTCCGAGGTCAGATACAGGTAGCGGGTCGCGAACCGGTCCGGCGCCTTCGGGTCGCCCGGCACGCGGAGGCCCGTATCGGCCTCGAACCGGGCGATGGTGGCGTCCGAGTAATCGTAGTCGAGCGGCGCGCACGCCGGCGACATCGGCGCCGGGCCGAACCAGCCGTCGGCCGTGACATTATAATAAATCCCCTTCCAGGCCGGGCTGTGCGCGAATTTCAACGCCAGGTCCTCGGCCACGCGCAGGTAGCCCAGCTCCGCCGCCGGGTGGTTGGGATTGACGCACCAGCCGCCCTGCTTGCCCTCCCGCGAGACGAAGGCCAGCGTGTCGGCGCCCCGGGCCACGTCCTCGTTCGAGGGCGCAAACCGCGCCCGGAGGGCCTTGTGCTCAATATATTCCACCAACGAGAGCATGGCGACCCCGTTGCGCTCGAAGTACCGCAGCGCGTGCTCCCGGATGTCCTGCAGCACGCGCCCGTCACCCGGCACCCGCTCCGGCGGGACATAGGGCG
>CAZUYI010000421.1:0-2372 GCA_964624095.1 uncultured Verrucomicrobiota bacterium
CCTCCGCGATTGACCTGCATTCCGGATTCACCCAACAGGAGACACGACCATGCGCAGCCCCATGTACCTGGCCATGAGCGCGGCGGCGGGGCTGGCGGTTTCGGCGGCCGTGCCCGCCCCGGACGCGCCGATTCCGGTCCTGACCGTTCCCGTCTGCCGCGAGGCGCCGCGCCTGGACGGCGCGCTGAACGACCCCGCCTGGCAGGACGCCGCGCGGATCGAGTCCTTCCAGCGGCTCGCGGGCGACACCGGCCCCGCGCGCCGGCACCGGGCCCGGGTCCTGCGCGACGCCGCCTGGCTCTACGTCGGGTTCGAGGTGGACCAGCCGGAAGACCAGCGCGATCTGCCGCTCTACGGCGGGCACGACCAGCCGATCCAGCGCGAGGACAACGTCCAGGTCTCGTTCGAGCCCGGCACGGACGGGGCCCTCTTTTACCAGTTCCTGGTGAACAAGGGCAATGCCCGGGCCGACTTCCGGATGACAAAAGACAAGGGCCGCGAGCGCGAGCAGTGGACCATTCCGTGGAAATCGGCGGTCTCCGCCCAGCCCGCGGGCTGGACGGCGGAACTGGCCCTGCCCCTGGCACTCGTGACCGAACACGGCGACCCGGCGAAGGCGCGGCTGAACCTGATCGTGGACACCTTCATCGTCGAGCGGGACCCCATGCGGGTCAAAACGGGCACGCGCCGCGAATACTGGAGCTGGGCGCCTCTCTCCGGCCGCTCGCCGGCCAACGCCTGGGTCGAGCCGGAACGGTTCGGGCGCCTGGCGTCCTTCACGCTGGACGGGCTGACCGCCCCGTTGCTCCCGCTGGTGCAGTTGGCCGGTGTCGGCCGCTATTATATGACGAACGGCGCCGCGCACTATGACGTGACGTGCGACCTGCAGTTGTTCAGCTCGGCCACCGGCACGCTGATCCTGGCGGTGCTCGACGAGCCCGCGTCCGGCCCGGCCACGACGACCGAGGCGGCCGTGGCCGTGGACGGGCGCGCGATGCGCCTGCCGGCCCGGGTCGCCGTGCCGGTGGCGGCCATGACCGAGCGGCGCGTCCGCGTGAGCCTGCTCGACGGCGCCACGCGCGAGGTCTGGCAGACGCTCGCCCTCGAGGACGTCTCGGCGCTCAACCTGTTCTCGGCCTTCCTGGACCGCGACTATTACACGGCCGGCCCGGCCGTCGCCGTCTGCCGCTTCAACCTGTCGGACGCGGAACTCGGCGGCCTGCGGCTGGCGGCGACCCTGGGCGGCCGGGAGCTGGCCGCGCAAGACGGGCTGCGGCCCGCGACGCGGCTGAGCGTGCCGCTCGACGGCGTGCCGGCGGGCTCGCACACGCTGCGCCTCGAGCTGGCGTCGCCCGGCGGCGCGCCGGCCTCGAGCCTCGAGCTCCCCCTCGTCGTGCGCGCGCCGCGGCCGGGCTGCGAATGGCAGGTGGACCGCGAGCACAACCGGCTCATCGAGAACGGCCGCCCGTTTTTCCCGTTCGGCCTGATCATGGGCAGCGTCAAGCCGACCGACGACTACGACTTCGACCAGGTGGCCGGCGCCGGGTTCAACACCCTGCAGCAGTGGACCTACAAGCCGGACGGGGACCGCTCCGACCCGGCCGGCGCGCACGTGGCCGACATCCGGGCCTACCTGGACCAGGCGGCCCGGCGCGGCCTCAAGGTGATCGCGGCCCCGGACATGAATTACGCACCGTTCAACGACCGCACCCGCGTGCGCGATGCGGGGAACCGGCTGACCCCCGCGGAACTCGAGGCCGTCAACCGCTGGCTGAACCACGACACCGCTTCCCTCGGCATCAGCGTCAAGGACCTGTGCCTCTGGGCCCTTGCGCCCCGCGACGCGGCGACCAAGACGGCCATCCTGCTGGAATACCTCGACAACCAGATGCCGTACCTGACGCCCGTGATCGAGGCGGCCATGGGGCATCCGGCCCTGGCGGGATTCTTCATATTCGACGAGCCGCTGATGGACATCGCCTTCGGGCAAATCCCCGCCGGCCGCGAGTACTACCGCCGGGTCAAGGCCCTGGACGGCTATCATCCTGTCTTCGTCAACTGCAATCCCGGCATCCACACGTGCCCGGACGACTGGTTCGACTGGATGGACCTGCTGGGCATAGACCCCTACTGGGTGCCGGAGTATGCGGGGACAAGCGGCACGATAGACTACGTGGGATTCATGGTGCGCCAGGCGGCGCTCAAGGCCGAGCGGCTCCACCTTGTGCCCATGACCGTGCTCATGGGCACCGAATCCAGCGGCGTTCTGAAGCGGACGCTGAAGCCCGTCGAGCAGATCGGCCAGACGTACCTGGCGCTGATCCACGGGACGAAGGGGATTCTCTATTTCTGCTACCCGGAGCGCGCCCAGA
>CAZUYI010000422.1:0-2365 GCA_964624095.1 uncultured Verrucomicrobiota bacterium
CCGGGGCGCCGGCCTGGCCGGCGGAGTGGACGGCCTTCGGGCCCGTGCCGCCGGCTGCGGGCATGGAAAAGTCCGGGTACCCGGGCCGGGACCGGCTGTTGCCGGGCTCGGCCCTGGCCTCGATTCCGGCCGCGCTGGAGATCGCGGGCCAGACATACAAGGGGCAGCCGGTCTCTCCGGACGGGGAGGGGCGAATCAACCTCGGGGAGTTATTCGGCGGGGCCCAGCGCGGAAAGACGGTCTACCTGCTCGCGCCGCTCGAGACGGATAAGGCCGCGCGGCTGAAGGTCGGCGTCGGCGCGGACTGGTGGATGCACTGGTGGCTGGACGGCGAGCCGGTGTACGACACGCTGGCGGCGGGCAACCGGGAGGCGACGGTCAGCACGGGCAATCATGCGTTTGAACTAAGCTTGGCGCCGGGCGCGCACGTACTGGCCGTGGCGGTGATCAGCGGGAGCCACGAATTTCTCCTGGCGGCCGGACCGGCCGGCGCGGCGGGTGCCGACTATGCCCAGGCGATGGCGGACGGCCGCGCGCAGGTCATACGGTGCGAACACCAATGCATCACGGAGGCAATGGGCGCGGCGCGCGCGGCGTTCGAGGCGGCCGCCGGATTGGCGACGAACGACTCGGAACGGGCCGTGGCGCTGCTGGCGCTGGCGGAGGCCTGGCTGGCGGACCGGCTGGCCGGGGACCCGGCGGCCGCCCGCTCGGCGTACGAGCAGGTGCTGGGCCTCGAGAGGGCCTGGTCGCGCTACAAGGGCCAGGCCATGCTGGGCATCGGCGAGACATGGCGCCGCGAAAAACAGTACGCGCGCGCGCGCGAGGCCTATGGACGGGCGCCGGAGCTGTCGGCGCACGCGAGCATTCGGCGGGACGCGGCCTGCGCCACGGCGCGGGTGTACCTGCGGGAAGGGAATCCCGCGGGCGCGCGCGCGGAACTGGAGACGCTGCTGGCGCTGGAGTGGACAGAGCAGGATGAACCGCTGAAGGGTAAAGCCCGGTCGCTGCTGGAAGTGGTTTCGCTGATCGAACTGTGGCGCAGGGGCCCGGCGACGGAGCCGGCCGCGGCGGCCGAACCCGGTGCGGGCCCGCCCGGTATTGACTATGTCGTCAGCCATCTGCGCCGCGGGCGCCCGCGCCTGTTCCTGACGCCGGAGCTGCTCGAGCGCGTGACGCAGGACGGCCTGACGGACTGGCAGCGGGAGTGGCTTCCCCCGCCGCTGGACGCGGAGCGCCAGGCCCACATGCTGGGTGAGAAGGGCGGCTACCAGTATGGGCCCAGCCATGCGCCGCGGGTATACGACGGCCTGTGGGGGTATTACGCCGCGCATGCGGCCCTGGTCTATCGCCTGACCGGCGAGCGGGCCTACTATGAGCGGGCCGTGGACTACCTGCGGGCCGCCGCCGCGGAATGGGAGCTGATCCGCGCGCATCACCGTATTCCATACAGCCGGTGCTTCGTGAAGATTCACGCGCTGGCGGCGTATGACTGGATTTACGGCGACATGCCGCCGGCGGAACGCGCGGCGCTCGGGTCGGCGCTCGCCCGGTCCATGCACGCCTTCTACTGGTATTGGCGTGTTTCGAGCGGGCGCCTGGAACGCGGGCCTTACCCGTACAAGCTGGGAACCATGTCCTACAGCGACAACAATGTGGGCTGGTACCTGGGGTTGGTCTTCACGGGAGAGGATGTCGAGGGATTGGGCGACGAAGACTGCGTTGAGTTGTTGCGCGACGAATACGACCAATACGTGGGGTATCTGCGCGACGAGGTGCCGCCGCCCGACGGCGTGAAGAACGAGGGGGCCATCGGTTATTACACCCAGAAGCTGGGCATCAAGGTCAACTTCCTCGACTCCTGGCGCTCGGCCATGGGCGGCCCCTTCGGGCGCTACGTGCCGCTCCTGAACGGGTTCGGCGCCTACACGCTGTGGAATTCCATTGACCCGCTCGCCGGCCGCGGCTCGGCCCCGCTGGGCTACGGCTGGAGCGATGACTATCACGACGAAAACAGCATCGAAACCTTTCATTACCCGCCGCTGATGCGCCTGGCGGATCTGTACGGCGGCCTGGGCAGCCCGGACGAGCTGCGGCTCCTGGCGGCGATCGGCCAGGCGCAGGCCCTGCCGGACTACCGCGTATTCCTGGACACGGCGCAGTACCTGACGCCCGCCTCGCCGCTGTGGATGACGCCGGAACGGCTGTCCGACGAGGAGATCCATGCCGCCCTGGCCCGGCTGCCGCGGGCGCGTCATTTCCCTGATCCCGTGGGGCATTTCTTCATGAATAGCGGCTGGGGCCCGAACGACACCTACGCGCTGTTCATCGCCGGGCGCCAGTTCACGTCCCGCAAGCACTACGA
>CAZUYI010000423.1:0-2349 GCA_964624095.1 uncultured Verrucomicrobiota bacterium
GCGCCCGATCACCGGGTCCAGCTTGCCCTGGCGCGCCAGGTCCACGAGGTCCAGACCGTATTTCCGGAGCGCCTCGTACATCCCCTCCGGCTCGGCGCTCGTCACGCGCTGGTTCCCGCGCACGGTGCTCAGCGCTTCGAGGAACCGCTCGACGGTCGCGCCCTCCTCCCGCAAGGCCCGCGCGGAGTCCGTGCCGGCCGGCTCTTCGATCAGCGCCAGCAGCACGTGCTCGACCGACACATACTCGTCCTTCAGCCGGCGTGCCTCGTCGGCGGCCTTCAGCAGCAGGGCGTTTACCCGCTGGGTCACGTACACCGCGCCCGCCTCGCCCCCGCCGCTGACCCGAGCCCGGCGCTCGAGCGCCTGTTCCACCCGCGCCTTGAGCGTCGCCGGCGAGATCCCGGCGCGCTCAAACAGGCGCGGCGCCAGGCCGTCCTCCTGGCCCAGCAACGCCGCCAGCAGGTGCTCGCCATCCACCGCCTGATGCCCGTACCGCACGGCCAGCGCCTGCGCCGCCCGCAAGGCTTCCTGAACCTTCTGCGTGGTCTTGCTCAAGTCCATGCCGCTCTCCTGCCCCATGCGGGACCTGCCTCGAAGCCATTCGGCAGGCATCCGACCAAGGCTTCTATTTGCTCCACATCACACGGCCGCCGCTCAACAGCCACGTCCCCCGCCAGGCTGTGCAAACAGACCGTCGGAATCCCAATGCATTCAGCAACCTGTCTTCAGAATTCAGAATACTGTTAGCAGCATGCATGCCATGATAGGCAATATCCATATTATATTGATTAACAAATAGATACTCGGTTGGCCACACACACATTTATTCAATTAATAGCAACATATTGGCGCGTTACGCAGGTATAGAGACGTTTTGACATACACGAGGATATGCTGTTGGTTGATCAGGGGGTGGGCTGGTGACGCACTCGAAGCCCGTGCGGGATACCACGTGTGAAAAGTACTTGACATGGGTTGGCCTCTTATTAGGATTCGTTAGCAAGTAGGTTTTATCCGCAACAACGCGGACAACCGGCACAGTGAAAGGAACGATGCCATGACCGACACCGCTCCCCGCAGCCTGCCCCTGATCGGTGAGAAGGCGCCCGCCTTCACGGCGGAGACTACTCAGGGCCCGATCCGGTTCCCCGATGATTTCAAGGGGCACTGGGTGATTTTCTTCTCGCACCCGGCGGACTTCACGCCCGTGTGCACGACGGAATTCATGACCTTCGCCTCGATGCAGCCGGAGTTCGAGCAACTGAACTGCAAGCTGCTCGGCCTCTCAATTGACAGCACCTACAGCCACATCGCCTGGCTGCGCACGATCAAGGAGAAAATCGAGTACAAGGGGATGAAGGGCATCGAGGTCAACTTCCCGGTGATCAGCGACCTGACGATGGAGGTCTCCAAGGCCTTCGGGATGCTGCAGCCGGGCGCGAGCACGACGCAGGCGGTGCGGGCGGTCTTCCTGATCGATCCCCAGGGCACCGTGCGGGCGATCCTCTATTACCCGCTCAGCAACGGCCGGAACATGCAGGAAATCAAGCGGCTCCTGCTGGCCATGCAGCACACGGACGAGCACAAGATCGCCACGCCGGCCAACTGGGTTCCGGGCGAGGACGTGATCGTGCCGCCTCCGGGTTCCTGCGGCGCCGCCAAGGAACGAGTGGCGAAGCCGGGGCCGGACGTAACGTGCCTCGACTGGTTCCTGTGCCTGAAGAAGTGTCCGCACCGCTGAGCGGGTTCCCCACCCCGCCCGCGCCGTTCCGGCGGCACGCGGACGGCGCGGGATGGGGCGGAGCCGTTCCGGCCCGGCGTCGCGCCCCGATCATGGACCCGTGCGCGGGGCCATCCGCCGCCTGCGCAGGCGGCCGCCCTGGGAACGCCGCGCGGTACTCGTTCGGACATGCCCGCGCGCACGGACCCTCGCGTGCGTCCCGAGAAGGCGTGAACCTCTGTGATTCGCCGGAAGCGGCGGATACGCGCGGCGGCGCGTCTTGCCGGCTGCCGTGCATGCGCCTAACGGACCGCCCCTGCCCGTCCGTCGCCGCGCAGACGGTCCAGCGCCGCCCTCATCGCCGCGATATGCGCTGGGGTGGTTCCGCAGCACCCGCCGATGATCGTCGCGCCCGCCGCCGCCAGCGCGGCGGCCGCGTTGGCCATTTGTTCGGGCGTTTCCTTGAACACCGTGTGCCCGTTTTCGATCACCGGGACGCCCGCGTTGGGCATGGCAAGGATCGGGCAATCCGTCGCGGTGCGCAGGCGCCTGACAACCTGCACCATGTGGTCCGGACCGGTTCCGCAGTTCGTGCCGAGCACGTCCACCCCGAGGCCGGACATGGCTTC
>CAZUYI010000424.1:0-2331 GCA_964624095.1 uncultured Verrucomicrobiota bacterium
CGTGCCGTCGGTGGACCCGTCGTCAATGACGATCAGCTCCAGGTCGCCTTCGCTCTGGGCCAGCACGCTGGAGACGGCCGCGCCGACGAACCGCTCATGGTTGTAAGCGGGAATGATGACGGAGATGGTGGGGCTGCTCATGTCAGGCCGCAGTCTAGCACGCGCCGGCCGGATTTCAAGGCGCAATCCCCGGCCAAAAAATGCTGTTCACGGCCGCGCCGCGCGGTATCATTAGGGCACGTGTGAAGGAACAGGCTGGATGAGCCGGCCCGGGGGTGCGGCGCCGCATGCACTGCTGGAAAGCCATTCGAACCCGGACCGCCCGGACCCGCGGAGCGGCGGAGCACATGACGGCCCTGCGCGAGCAGGCGGCGCACCGCTATCTGCGCGGCGCCGGCATTGAAATCGGTGCGCTCCACAAGCCGCTGAGTGTGCCCCGGGAGGTGACCGTCCGTTACGTGGACCGGCTGCCGGTGGAGGCCCTGCGCCGCCACTACGCCGAGTTCAAGCACCTGCCGCTGGTCCCGGTGGACATCGTGGACGACGGGGAGACCCTGGCCTCGCTGCCCGACGCCTCTCAGGACTTCGTGATCGCCAACCATTTCCTGGAACACTGCCAAAACCCCATCCGCGCCCTGATCTCCATGACCCGGGTCCTGAAACCGGACGGCATCCTGTACGCGGCCGTCCCGGACAAGCGCCGGACGTTCGACCGCGACCGGCCGATAACCCCGCTGAGCCACCTGATCCGCGACTTCAAGGAAGGCCCCGAGTGGTCGCGCCAGGCGGCCTTCGAGGAGTACGTGCGGCTGGTGGACAAGGTGACGGACCCGCGCGAGGCCCGCGCCAAGACGGACTACTACCTGGGCATCAACTACTCGATTCATTACCACGTCTGGACGGAACGGGACCTGCTCGAACTGCTGGTCTACCTGGGCCGGGAGCAGCAGCTCCCGCTCGAACTCGAGTACCTGCTCCGTAACGAGATCGAGATCATCATGGTCCTCCGCAAAACGGCGTGACGGCAGCATGCGTGTCCTGTACATCAAGTCGAACCGGCACCGCCTGCCGCCCTTCCAGGTCGAGACGTTGCTCTGCGAGGAGGCCGGCCGGCGATACGTGCTCAAGCGGGCGCTTGGCCCGGACGCCGCCGAACACCTGGCCTGGATGTATGACCAGGCGGACGTCATCCGCCAGAGCCTGCAGGGTGACCGGCTGCGCCTGCCGTGCGTCGAGCGGCTCGATGCACGGACCCTGCGGTTCGAGTTCGTGTCCGGACCCAGCATGGAATCCCTGCTGGCGGACGCCTTCCATGCGCGGGACCGGGCCCGGTTCGACGCTCTCCTGGCCGAGTACCGGGCGCTGCTGGGCGCCGCCTTCGCCCCCGCCGCGGCGCCGGCGGTCACCCCGTCCATGCGCGGCCTGTTCGGGCTTGACGCCCCGTCGGACCTGGAGGGGCTGGGCCCGTGTTTCACGCCCGCACTGCCGGACGCGGTGGTCGGGAACCTCATTGTGAATGAACGGGGCGTCTGGCTCATTGATTGCGAATGGGTGGCGGACGGGTGCCTGCCGGCGGCCTTCGTGCTGTTCCGCAGCCTGTTTTATTTCTACGCCCGGCACCGCCCCTTTGGGCTGGACTCCTGGCAGGCGCTTGGCCCGCTGCTCGACCGCCTGGGCGTGACGCCGGACGCGGCGCGAGGCTTCGAGGCCATGGACGATTGCTTCCAGGCGCACGTGTTCGGCCGCGACCGCTGTTTCCGTTACAAGGACCGCTATGCCAAGCCGGCCCATTCCGTTCCGGCGCTGATCGAGACGATCGAGCACCAGCGGCAAGGCATCGAGCAGCAGCGGCAGGCCATCGAGGTCTATGTGGCCACGCTCGACAGCGAGCGATCCCGGATCGCCAAGATGGAAGCCAGCCGCGCCTGGCGCTGCGCCCAGGCACTCGGCCGCTGGCAGGACCGCTGGCTGCCCTCGGGGACGCGCCGCCGGCGCGCCTGGAACGCCCTGCTGCGGGCCCCGCCCTCCGACGCCGCCCGCGGGCCGGACTGACCCGGAGCGCCGCTCGCGGACGGGTTCGTCACGGCGCCGTGCCCGCCGACCGGGCCGCCCGGCGCACGCGCGCAATCAATCCCGCACTGACGCTCACGCTTCGAATGCCGGCCTGGACGAGGCGTTCCGTGCAGGCCGGATCCCCGGCCAGTTCCCCGCACACGGACAGCGGCTTCCCCGCCGCCGCCGCCGCCGCCGCCAGGCGTTCGATCAGGGTCCAGAAGACCGGCCGCTCGGGCGTAAAATCGTAGGCCACCCGCTCGTTGTTGCGATCCACGG
>CAZUYI010000425.1:0-892 GCA_964624095.1 uncultured Verrucomicrobiota bacterium
CCGCGGCGCGCGCCTGCTGGCGCTTGCCGCATGGCTCACCGTGCGGGCGGGTGCCGTCTGCGCGCAGACGGCAGCCGATGCCGCCCCGCCCGACGCCCCGCCCGCGGTGGGGCGCCAACTCTCGCTGTCCGACGCCTTCCGGATGGCGCTGTCGGCCAACCAGGATGTCCGGGTGGCGTCGCTCGAAGCCGAACGCGCCGAAGCCCTCGAGGAGCGGGAACGGGGCCGGTTCGACGCCGAGCTGGTAACGACGGCCGGCCGCGCCCAAAGCCGGGCCCCGACGGCCACCGTGCCCATCGGCCGCGCCCGCGACGAGTCGGCCTTTGGCTCGGCCGGTATCCAGAAACGCACGGCCGCCGGCACGGACCTGGGCCTCGAAGCGTCCGCCGACTATGCCACGGACCACGCCTCCAGCAACGCGCTCGATCCCGAGTACGCGGGCCGGATCGCCCTGAGCGTGCGGCAGGATCTGCTGAGGGATTCCGGGCAGGCTATCAACCTGACCCCCGTGCTCGTCCGGCGGAACAACGCGGCGATCTCGAAGCACGCGCTGCGCAATACGCTCATCGAAACCGTCTACGACGTCGAGCGGGCCTACTGGGATTTGTATTATGCCCTGGCGGATGTCAAGGTGCGGCGTCAGCAGTGGCAGCGGGCCACGGAATTGGTGCGGATCGCCGAGGCGCGCGTCGAGGTGGGCGACGCCCCGCCCATCGAGGTCAGCCGCGCCCAGTCGAGCGCCGCCAACCAGGCGGTCGAAATTCTCAACGCCCGGAACCAGGCGGTGCCGATGCGCTGCTCGCCCTGCCGGAGGAACGCGAGGGCGCGCAGGCGCGCGGGCAGCCAGTCGTCCGGCGGCGGGGTGCTCATCGGGACCGGTCCATGAGGCGCA
>CAZUYI010000425.1:902-2328 GCA_964624095.1 uncultured Verrucomicrobiota bacterium
CGCGACTTTGAACTGACCGACGCCCCCCCGCATGAACCCTGCGCCGCGTCCCTCGATCAGGCGCTGACCGTTGCCCGCGCGGCGCGGCCGGACCTGGCACAGGCCGAACTCGAAATCGAGAATGCCTCGCTGCGCGAACGATTCGAACGCAACCAGCGCCTGCCGACCCTGCAACTTTACGGCGAAGCCGGCCTGCTCGGGCTGGACGACGAGCCCGGTTCGTCGGCCTGGCCCGATGACCCGGACTTCCACGAGTGGGAACTGGGACTGCGGCTGGCCGTGCCCTGGCCGAACCGCGAGGCGCGGGCGGGATACCGCGCCGCCCGCATCGAGCGCCGCCAGGCCGCCGAGCGGGCCGCGCGCCTGCGCCAGACGGTCACGCGCCAGGTGGCCGACGCCCTCGAGGACCTGGCCACGGCGTCCGATACGCTCGTCCAGGCCCGGCAGGCCTGCGAGCTGGCCCGGCGCCTGCTCGACGCCGAGGAAAAAAGCTTCAGCCTCGGCCGCGCCGAAAGCTTCAACGTGCTCTCCGCCCAGGCGGCCATGGCCACGGCCGAGCGAGACGACATCCGGGCCCGCACCGGCTATGCCACGTCTCTGGCCAACCTGTACCGAGTCCAGGGCAGCCTGCTGGAAGCCAAGCACATCACGGTCATCGGGGACACCCCTTAAGGGCTGTCCCCGAAACGGGACAGCGATCGGCAAGGAACGCGCAACGCATTCACGGAGCAGGAGGAGGAGCCATGACCCTGCATAAGGTGGCGGTGATCGCGCTTGGGTGGGGGCTTGCGATGCCGGCCGCGCGGGCGGTCGACAATACGGCGGCCTTGGTTGCGTGGCCGACGGAGTGGACGGCGTTCGGGCCCGTGCCGTCCCATGCGTCAGGCTCGATGTATGGCTTCCCGCCGAAGCCGGAGGATTTTCCGCCCGGCGGGTCGCTCACGTCCGTGCCCTCCGAGCTGGAGATCGCCGGGCGGACGTTCCAGCCATTCAAGGTGACCTTCAAGGACGGGTTGTTTGATTTTGGCAAGCAGTTCAACCGGATCGGGCGCGGCATAGGCGTCCACCTCTGGGCCGAGGTCGAGGCGGCGGCCGACACGACGGTCCGCGTCGGCGCCGGCGCCGACTGGTGGATGCGCTGGCATCTCGACGGCCGGGTGGTGTATGACACGCTCGAGCGGGGCATCCTGGGGAATGGGTCGTACCCGGTGACCGCGCGCGACCACGAGTTCGACCTGACGTTCTCAAAAGGGCGTCACGTGCTGGCCGTGTCCCTGATTGGCGGGAACAGGGGATGCCTGCTGGTAATCGCGCCGCCGGCCGATGTGCGCGCCCGGCCGGTCGGATTCCGGGACGCGATGGAGGCGGGCCGGCGGAAATACGCCCGGCCGCATTGGTCCATTTCGCTCGATTTTGCCGGCGCGCG
>CAZUYI010000426.1:0-788 GCA_964624095.1 uncultured Verrucomicrobiota bacterium
GATGCGGGCGTGCAGGGTCTCGGGCGTATCGCCCTCCAGCACGGGCACGGAGCGCTGCAGGATGATGGGGCCGGTGTCCACGCCGGCATCAACGTAGTGCACCGTGCAGCCGGTCACTTTCACGCCGGCCCGCAGCGCCTGGCCCCAGGCGTCGAGCCCCGGAAAGGCCGGCAGGAGGGAGGGATGAATGTTGACGATCCGCCGCGGATAGGCCTCCAGCAGGCCGCGCTTGAGAATCATCATGAAGCCCGCCAGGGCGATCAGCTGGGCGCCATAGTGCCGGAGCCGATCGAGCACGCGGGCCTCGGGCGCCCCGTCCAGCTTGGTCCGGAACGGCGCCGGGTCAATGAATTCCGCCGGGATCCCGTGCCGCCGGGCTCGATCGAGGATCGGCGCGCTCGAGACGTTCGACAGGACGCAGACGATCCGGGCCGACAGCGTGCCGGCGTCCAGGGCGGCGGCCAGCGCCTCGAAGTTGGTGCCCCGGCCGGATCCCAGGACGGCCAGCGGGATGGGGCGGATCGCGCTCATGCCGGTACGCTAGCAGGTCAGGCGCCGGCCTGCAAGCGCAAGCCGGGCCGCGCAGGCGGCCTGTCCGGCGGCCAGCCGCGTCCGGTTGGGGGCGATCTGCCCGCCCCATGAGCGTGGGCGGCTCCTGTAGCGGGCGATTGCCATTGACAATGAACGGCGTCGGGGCGGGCGAACATGGGCGACCGGATGCCGGGCGCGGCGCTCGCCCGGAAATCCCTGTTTACAGGGAGTGCCGCCGCGCGATAGAATGCAGGAGA
>CAZUYI010000426.1:798-2311 GCA_964624095.1 uncultured Verrucomicrobiota bacterium
GGCCGGCAGGGACGCCGGCCGCCACCCATGAAACCCCGAGGGCATACAGCCTTCAAGCCCTCGGTCTGACTTGACTTGCCGCCGGCCGGCGATAGAGTGTCAGGGACTCCTCGAACGGGCGATTAGCTCAATGGCCAGAGCGCTACCTTTACACGGTAGATGTTACAGGTTCAAGTCCTGTATCGCCCACGGGCGGCGCGTTTCAGCCGCGGGCATCACGCGCGGAACCGGCGCCGAGAGGCGGCCGGCGGGAAGGAGCCAGTTCATGGACTTGCAGCGTTACTCGATCGGGATCGGCGACCGGTTCGGGCGGCAGGGCCGCGCCCAGTTGGCCGCCGTCATGCGGGCGCGCGCGGCGGGCATCGAGGTCACCCCGGTCTGGAACAAGTCGAACCGCGAGCATCAGATCATCGGCACGACGCCGGCCGACACGCGCCGCGCGGCGGACGCGGCGGTGCGGGCGGCCGGATGGGCCGGTCCGTACTTCGTGGATGCCGACCACGTGAGCCTGGCGACCGTGGAGCCGTTCCTCGATGCCTGCGATTTCTTTACGCTCGACGTGGCCGAGTCCATCGGCCGGCCGCCGGCGCCGGGTGCCGTCGAGGCGTTTGTGCGCGCCCAGCGCGAGTGGATCGGCCGGGTGGCCGTACCGGGCCTTGACGCGCCGCTCGACGTCACGGAGGCGGATGTCCGGCGCATCGCCCGCACGTACCTGGCGGCGATTGGCGAGGCCGGCCGCCTCTACCGCCGCGTGGCCGCAGCGCGCGGGGCGGCACCCTTCGTGACGGAAGTATCGATGGACGAGTGCGACGCACCCCAGACACCCGTCGAACTGCTCTTCATCCTTGCCGGCTTGGCGGCGGAACGGGTACCGGTGCGGACGATTGCCCCAAAATTCACCGGGCGCTTCAACAAGGGCGTGGACTACGCCGGCGACGCAGGCCGGTTTGCCCGCGAGTTCGAGATGGACCTGGCCGTCGTCCGGCTGGCCCGCCAGCGGCTCGGGCTGCCGCCGGACCTCAAGCTGAGTATTCATTCCGGCAGCGACAAGTTCAGCCTGTACGGGCCGGTGCGGCGCGCGCTGATGCGCTTCGACGCGGGCGTGCATCTCAAGACCGCCGGCACGACCTGGCTCGAGGAAATCATCGGACTGGCCTCGGCCGGCGGGGACGGGCTGGCGCTCGCGCGCGAGATCTATGCCCAGGCCCATGCCCGGCGCGAGGCGCTCTGCGCCCCGTATGCCGCGGTCATTGACATCGAGCCGGCCCGGCTGCCGGCTCCGTCGGTCGTGAACGGGTGGGACGGCGCGACGTTCGCCGCCGCGGTGCGCCATGACGAGTCGGCGCCGGGCTACAATCCGCACGTGCGCCAGTTGCTTCACGTGGGCTACAAAATTGCCGCGGAGATGGGCGCCCGCTACCTCGAGGCGCTGGACCGGTTTGAGCCGGTTATCGCGCGCACGGTGACCGAGAACCTGTGGGCGCGGCACATTCAACCGCTGTTCGCAGGGTAG
>CAZUYI010000427.1:0-2308 GCA_964624095.1 uncultured Verrucomicrobiota bacterium
ATGGCGGACAGCGGCGCGTTGACGGCCAGGCACAGGGCGGCCTCGCGGTCGCGGGTGGTGCAGACGGTCTGTTCCAGGAAAAACTGGAAGGACGCCTGGTCCGCGGTCTGCGCGACCTCGCATGCGACGGACCAGTCACCGAGCCGGTCCGAGAACGCCGCGGTTACCCGCGTGAGACTCGGCACGAACTCGTCAACCGGCACCGTGATCTCGCTCACGGTGACGCCGCCCGTTACCTCGAGGGTTGCCGGCGCGGTGGTCCGCACCTGCTCGCCGATCACGTCGGCGGCGGACAGCGTCAGCCGCCCGGGCGGGCCGTCGTTCCGGACCCGGACCCGCACCGTGTACAGGCGTTTCGGCAGATCGATGAACGCGCTGCGCGCGAGGCCGGCGACGACCGGTGCGAAGACCGGCCTCGACGGCAGTTCGGCGAGCCCGGTCAGAACGCCGAATTCGCGCGGCGCGTGATAACTGGCGCCCGCCAGCGCGGACCACGACGAGTGCTCGACCGCGTTCCCGCGCCGGTTCCGGCACAGGTTGAACGCCCACGGGCCGTCGCCCCGCGGCCGCAGCTGGAACAGCGGGATCGCCAGCTCGGCGGTCCAGCACGTCCCCGCGGCATCCATGGCGGTCGACGCCCGCCAGTGCCCGTCCCACGGCCGGGAGTCGAGCCCGTATTTCAGGAACTGGTTGTCGCCCTGTACGCCCGCCGCGCTGAGCACGAAATGGTAATACGTCTCGCCGCCGGTCCCGGGACTGATGAAGACCTCGATCGAGTCGTCCCGCTGCACGGTCTGGTCCCGACCCCGGACCGTTCGGACGATGCCTTCAGGCTGGGGCTCGTGGCATCGGACCGCGAGGAACAACCAGTCGCCATCCGTCGCCGCCCAGGCCTCCGTCGGGTACGCGGCCGGTTCCCTGGTTCCGAGGATGGAGAACGCCGCTAAGTCCGGCGGCCGCTGCCATAACGGCTCGTCCAGCCGGCCGTCAATGACCGGCAACGCGTCGGTCCTGGCCACGGCTACGTCCGCCGCCGGCCCGCACCACGCCGGGATCCACGCCGCCAGGATCGCGCCCAGCACCGCCAAACGGATTGTCATCATCCCATCCTCCCTGTTCCTTCTGGCATCCCGGGTTCAGGAGCCGCCTTCGTCCGCGAGTCGCAGGACCCGATCACGACACGGCGGCGCAGCCGCGATGGACGCCCCGTTTCACGCACGCATCCGGCGCGCCGTGCCGGGTTGCCCCGCCCGCCGCGACACGGAACCCGGTCCGAGCCCGGCCATCGCGTGTCGGGCGGTTCGGGCACAGGCCCGCCGGGCCCGGCAGGAACGTGCGCGCAGCGGGGATAACGGTAGCGGATGCGGGACGAATGGGTCAAGCCGCCAGAAACGGGCTGTGGGCGCACGGGCGGCTGGAGGTCCCGGCCGCAGCGGCTGAACGGTTGGCGGGAAGACCGACAGGCGGGCTTGAAAAAAGGTCTGGAAACAGGACAGACGGTCGGGTAGGGTGATACCCGAGACAGCCCTGCCGCCGGCCGTGACGCTCCCGCATCAGCGATACCGCGCGTGTTCAGGCGTTCACGCAGGCTCGGGACGGTGCGCTGCCCCGGAAAGAAGAGGCGCCGCGACGCCGGTACTTAGAATGGGCCTTGACCATGCCGCCACGAACGAGCGGGACGGGTGCCACCGAACCCACTCGGCAATTGTCGGAGTCCGACTCCTGAGTTCCGGCTCCTGACGACCGGAGCCGTTCCAGAGGAAGACAGTGCATGACGCGGAGGGAAGGAAGGACGGCGATGGCGACCTTGCGGGATGACCTGGCGGCGCGGACGCCGCTGTTGTGCGACGGGGCCATGGGGACCATGCTGCTGGCGGCAGGCATGCAACCCGGCGAGTGCCCCGAGCGCTGGTGCGTGGACCGGGCCGACGATGTCCGGGCCATCCATCGCGCCTATCGGGACGCAGGCAGCGACATCGTCGAGTGCAACTCGTTCGGCGGCACGGTCTACAAGTTGCGCTCGTACGGGCAGGAAACGCATGTCGCGGAGATCAACCGCGCCGCCGCGCGACTGGCCCGGGAGGTGGCCGGCGACACGCAGTATGTGCTGGGAAGCATGGGGCCGACCGGGCAGTTCATGGAGCCCTACGGCACGGAGACCGAGCGTGCGTTCCGCGAGGCGTTCTCGTCGCTCGTTGGCGAGCGCCAAGCCCAGGATCGTGCCCGCCAGCGAGGCCGCTGTCTCGAATCGCTCCGCGAACAGACCCGCGTCGGCAGGGTAGCTCAACTCGAAAACCACCAGGCCAAT
>CAZUYI010000428.1:0-2303 GCA_964624095.1 uncultured Verrucomicrobiota bacterium
AGCGCGCCCTGGAGATGGGCATGTGGCGCGGGCCCGCCGACCGTCTCCGGCTGCTGCGCGAAATCCGCCGCTCGGGGCGCATCCGCGATTTCGAGGCGCGCAGCGGTCCCTTTTTCAAATCGACGCGCTGGTGGTCCCTGGCGACGGAGCCCATAGACATCGGCGGCGAGCCCTGCCTCCTGACCGTCGTGCGGGACTTGACCAAGCGCCGGGCCGAGGAGCAGGCCCGGCTGTACAACGAGAAAAAGTTCCGGCTGATGCTGGAGGCGCTCAGCAAGCTGATCCTGGAAGCGGACCGGCGCGGCCTCATTTGCGCGGTCTATCCCACCGGCGGCGTCCGCCGCGGCTCGGTGTTCCGGCGCGCGGTCGGGCGCCGGCTCTCCGCGTACTGCCATCCCCGCGACCGGTCCGCGCTGCGCCGGCTGCTGCATCCGCCGGCGCGTCCGCCTCATGCCGTTTCCGAGGAACTCCGGCTGAGGAACGGGCCCGGCGCCTGGCGCTGGATGGAGGCGCAATCCTATCCCATCGCGCCGCCGGGCGGCGAGCGGCGCGTGCTGATCGTGGCGCGGGACATCACCGAGCGCCGGGAGGCCCAGGCCGCGCTGCAGAGCGCCAACCGCCAGCTCCTGGACGTGCTGGACCACATGGACGCGGTGGTGTACGTGGCCGACCTGAAGACGCACGAACTGCTGTTCGCCAATCGCTGCGCCCGCCGCGCGCTCGGGTCGCGGTGCGTCATCGGCCGACCCTGCTGGAAGACGCTCCAGCGCGGCCAGCGGGGCCCCTGCTCGTTCTGCACGAACGACCGCTTGTTGAAGCCGGACGGCACGCCGACCGCGGGCGTGGCCTGGGAGTTCAAGAACACCGTCAACGGCCGCTGGTACGACTGCCGGGACCGGGCCATTCCGTGGCCGGATGGCCGCCGGGTCCGCCTGGAAATCGCCACCGACATCACCGCGCGCAGACAACTCGAGGACGAGCGCCGGCTCCTGCTGCGGCGCCTGATCGCGGCCCAGGAAACGGAGCGGCAGTCCATCAGCGCCACGCTGCACGACCAGCTCGGCCAACTCCTCTCGATGGCCCGGATGCAAATCCATGCGCTGCCGGACGCCGACGCCCAATCGCGCGCCATGCGCGCGGGCGCCCTCGAGCGGCTGGACCAGGCGGTGGCCTCGATCCGGGCGCTGGCCCGGACCCTGCGTCCGCCGCTGCTCGACGATTTCGGGCTGATCGCCGCGATCGAAGGCCTGGTGGACGACATGACCTCGTTCAACGGCCTCCGGATCCGATTCACGCGCCGGGGCCCTGCCCCCGCGCTGGACCCGACCCGGCAGGTCTGCCTCTTCCGGGTGCTGCAGGAGGCGCTCTTAAACACCGCGCGCCACGCGCACACCACGCGCGTCGCCATCACGCTCGACACCCGGGCCGGGCACACGGTGCTGCGCATCCGGGACAACGGGCGCGGATTCCATCTCGACCCCGCCGCGTTCGCGCGCGGCATCGGCCTGCGCGGCATGCGCGAGCGGCTCGACCAGTTCGGCGGCCGGCTGCGCCTGGAATCCCGGCCCGGGCACGGGACCTGCGTGACGGCCATCCTTCCGCCGACCGCTTCGAACGGGAGCCCGCGATGATCCGCCTCATGATCGTGGACGACCACACCATGTTCCGGGACGGACTGCGCAGCCAGTTCAAAGCCGTGCCGGACGTGGACGTGGCGGGCGAGGCCGACAGCGCCGCCGCCCTGATGGCGGGCCTGGCCGGGGTCCGGCCGGACGTCGTGTTGCTCGACATCAAGCTGCCGGACGCCAGCGGCACGAGCCTGATCGAGCGGATCCGCGCCATACGGCCCCGCTGCCGAATCCTGGTCCTCACCATGTTCGACCACGTGCGCTACGCCATCCACGCGATGGAGCAGGGCGCCGACGGGTTCCTGCTCAAGGGCGCGACCTTCGAGGAGTTGTTGAGCGCCATCCGCCAGGTCCACACGGGCAAGCCCTATTTGTCGCGCGAGGTGGCCGCCAAGCTGGCTTTGCGCATGCGCGAGGGCAAGCCGGGCACTTCGCTGCTCGACCAGATCTCGAAGCGCGAGTTCGAAGTGCTGACGCACCTCGGCCGCGGGCTCTCGGCCAAGGAAACCGCGCTCGCGCTGGCCCTGAGCGAAAAAACCGTCAGCACCTACAAGGCCCGGCTGATGCACAAGCTGAGCCTCAGCTCGCGGGCGGACATCATCCGCTACGCCATGGAAAACGGACTGTTGGAATGAGGAAAACGGCCGAACGCCGGAGGCTCGGCGGACACCAGTT
>CAZUYI010000429.1:0-2296 GCA_964624095.1 uncultured Verrucomicrobiota bacterium
GCCTGCGGCTGCGCGGCTATATCTGGCTCCACAGCGCGCCGACCCGCTGGAATCGGAGCAGCCGCCTCAACCCCCACGCCGACTACGTGTTCTCGGTGTACATGAAAGCCGACTGCGCGGACTACGAGGTGCGCTTCAGCTCCGGCGGCGTGCGCGATTACATCAAGGTGGGCACAACCTGGACGCGCTACCACTGGCCGGTGCGCGTGTCGGCCGAGCAGCCCTTCCTGCACGTGACGCTCCTGCCCATCGGCTCGATGCGCTACGACGGGCCCGCGGAGGCCATGCCGGTCCTGTGGGTGGATGCCGCGCAGTTCGAGGAAGGCGCCGAGCCGACCGAGTATACGCCGGACACGTATGCCCTCGACACCGCGCCCTGATGAGATCCCTGCAGGCGACCCGAGCGGCGGCCAAAGCCATTCGGGGCCGCGATCGTGGTTGCTGTCGGGCCGAAAGAAAGGGGAGAAAATGAACCGATTGCCAACGTCCGCGAAGCATGGGAAACGAAGGATGTCGTGCGCCCGGCCGATCCGGCTGGGCGTGCTGGGGCTGGGCCGGGGCCGTTCGTTCATGGGCGGCGCCGTCGGGTTTGACCTGAAGCTGCTCGGGTTCGATCTGGTCGCCCTGTGCGACCAATGGGAAGCGCGCATCAAGGCGTTTGCCGGCGAGTTCCCGACGGTCTCCGTCTACACCGATTTCGACCGGTTTCTCGAACACGACATGGATGCCGTCGTGCTGGCGAACGCGTTCCATCAGCACGCGCCCTTTGCCGTCAAGGCGATGCGCGCCGGATTTGACGTGATGAGCGAGACGCAGGCCTGTCATACCCTGGCTGAGGGCGTGGACCTGATCCGAACCGTCGAGAAGACCGGGCGCATCTACATGTTCGCCGAGAATTTTGCGTATATGCGCCACAACCAGGAATTGAGGCGCGTGTTCCAAACCGGCGAGTTCGGTCCGTTTATGTACGGCGAGGCCGAGTATGTGCATCCCGGGAGCGTCGAAGCGGGAACCCGGCTCTCGCCGGGGCTGGACCATTGGCGGAATTGGATTCCAGCCACCTACTATTGCACTCATGCCATGGCGCCGATCATGTATATCACGGACACCTGGCCGGTCCAGGTCAACGGGTTCGTGGTCCGAAGACCCCCGAGCCCGCCCGCCGCCCCGCGGAGTGTTTCGCGCCATGACGCCGCGTCCATGATCGCCGTCCGCATGGACAACCATGCCGTGGTCAAGCTGCTCCAGGGCGGGTTGAGGGGCGGGCTCCGCGAGTTCACCCGCATCCACGCGGCACGCGGGTATCTGCACGGGCAGATCGCGGGAGGCCCCCTCACGGCCAACCGCGTGACCCTGATCCGCGAACAGTTCGGCGAGGAACTCAAACATCCCGCCGAAATCATCTATATCCCCAATTTCCCCGTCATGCATAAGGAAGCCATGGCCGCCGGGCACGGCGGCGGTGATTTCTTCGTGATGCACCATTTTGCCGAGGCCATTCGCTCGCGGAAGCAACCCTACCTGGACGTCACACGCGGCGTCGCCATGTCAATCGTGGGCATCCAGGCGTATCGCTCGGCGTTGAACAATTCCAATTCCGAGCCGGTCCCGGACTTCCGGCTCGAGTCCGAGCGGGCCCGATACGAAACCGACAACTGGTCGCCCGACCCGGCTCGGCGCGCGCCCGGCCAGCCCTGGCCGAGCGTGGAAGGGAACAAGATCGTGCCGCCGCGGGCCGTGCGGTACGCCCGCACACAGTGGAAGCGTATGGGATACACCGGGCGCTGAACGATCAGCGCTTCGCCGGCTTGCGCCGGCCGGACGTGCCCGATGGCGGCGGATGGCAATGCACGCACAGCGGCGTGCGGAAGGGAACTATCATGAACCGGCTAATGCCATTATGCGCGGGTGCGGGGATCTGGTTGTCCGGGATGCTTCCCGCGTGGGCCGACACGCCGAGTCTGCGCATGGAGGCGCTGGAACACGCGCCTGTGATCGACGGGCGCCTTGATGACGCCTGCTGGCAACGCGCGCCGGATCTGGACCGGTTCTGGCTGGCCGGCACGAACCCGCCCGAGCCGGCGCCCGCCGGCACGGAGGTCTGGCTTACCCGCGACGACGCCTGGCTGTTCGTCGCCGCCCGATGCCGGGACGAGCAGGCCGCCGTACTCGAGTGCCGCTGCCTCGAGCGCGACGGGAGCATCAACCTGGACGACTCGATCGAGCTCTTTGTCAGCCCGAGCACGGACGGCCGGACCTACTTCCATTTCAAGGTCAACGCCCGCGGCGTGCAGGG
>CAZUYI010000430.1:0-2294 GCA_964624095.1 uncultured Verrucomicrobiota bacterium
GACGCGGGTCCCGTTCCCGATCAGCAGGAGGTGCCGCTTGGTATCGTAGGCCAGGCCCGTGTTCGCGAACTTGTGGTCGCTCTCCTTTTCCTTGAACACGGAGAACTTCCCCAGCACGTAGCCGGGCCGCAAGGCCTCCGCGCCCGGCAGGTTCCCGGCCAGCAGGGTGGCCGCCAGCAAAAACGACCGCGCGGTCTGTTGAAGCATGACCCATCTCCTTGCGTCAGGCCGGGACGGACGTCGCGCCGACTCGGCGCACGCCCGTCCGGCCGAAACCCCGTGCCCGGACACTACCGGCCGCCCACGACGTCCCAGCCACGCTAGCACAGGAGCCGGACGCGCGCAAGCGCGCGGGCGGCCGCTCCTGCGCCCTCAGAACACGCCGGGCTTGCGTAACGAGACCGGCAGCTTCGATTCAAGGCGTCATTTCCCCGGGTCTGCCTTGCGGCGCCTTCGCTCACTCCTGTGTCACTGAGGCGTTAGCCGCTCCGCGCTCACGCGCGGGCAGCGCCAGGCGCCACATGGGCGGCCGGCGTCCCGGGCTCCGCCACGCCGGGCACGCCGAGACCCGCGCGCCGCGCGCGGACATAGCCCGGCTTGCCGCGCGGCCCGCCGCAGACGCGCCATTCGCGGGCGCGTTCGAGTCCGTCGCCATACCCGCAGACGTCGGTCGTGCGCCGGATGGCGCGGCCGACGCGCCGGAGGAGCTCGCGGGCCGGCAGCACGTCGCCGTACTGCAATCCCAACCGCCGGAGCGTATCGAGGTCCTTGCGCTCGTCCCGCAGCGACATACTGCCGCCGCCCAGGCAGACATGGGACGGCGCGTAGTAGGCGCTGCAGGGCGGGCAGATCATGCAGGGGCCCTCGACCAGTTCGACTGGGAGATCGGGATGGCGCCGCATGGCGGCAATGCATTCGGCCAAGTTGTCCTGCGGAATCGGGGCGATCCGGCCGGGTGTCCGCCCGGCGTGGAAGCAGTGCAGGCACAGCAGGTGGTGCGGGCGGATCCGCAGGCGCGCCGCCGACCGGCAGGCGGCGGCCGACGCCTTCTTGATGGCCCGCCGCTCGGCCGGGGGGCGCTCCGGCACGAACCGCGCGAGCCCGGCCGCCAGGCCGCGCCGGTAATTACCGCTGTCGGCAAACGGGCAGCGCGGCCATGACGGGGCTTCGCGAACGGGAAAGCCGCACACACCGGTCACGTCGGGCACCGCCTCGGGCAACTGCCTGAAAAACTCGCAGGCGGGCCGCATCGCGCCGGGCACATGACCCAGCCGCTGCAAGACGGTCAGGTCCCGCAGGTCGTTGTAGCGCGGGCCTTCCGGCGTGTCGTACCGGCGCCCCGGGTTCTGACAGCGAAAGACGGACCGGGTGTTGCAGCGGAGGACCACCGGCACGAGCGGATCGGACTGCACGGCGGCTTGGATCGCGTCCAGGCGCGCCTCGTGGGGGTAGCGGGCGGCCGGATCCCGGCGGCCCTGACGGCACACCAGGCAGAGCAGCTGGTACGGGCGTATGGCCAGCGACAGATCCCGGCTCATGGCATCCTCCCGGCGGCGCGCGCCGCCTCCCGGCGCACCCTGTGACATGTACCATTTCCGGCGCGCGGCGTCAACGCGAAGGGCAACCCGGGCGACGGCGCGGGCCGTCGCGGCGGCGCCGGGCTGTTTTTGCTTGCCAAACAGGCGCCGGACCGCCTACCTTCCCGGCAAGCCGCCATGCCCATGCCGACCCAACCCGCTTTCGACAATGAGCGCTACCTGGCCGAACAGACCCGGGCCATCCTGGAGCGCGTCCGCCGTTTCGACAACAAGCTCTACCTGGAGTTCGGCGGCAAGCTGTTGTTCGATTACCATGCCGCCCGGGTCCTGCCGGGCTACGACCCGAACGTCAAGATGCGGCTGCTGCAGCAGCTCAAGGACCAGGCCGACATCATCCTCTGCATTTACGCGGGCGACATCGAGCGCAAGAAGATGCGGGCTGATTTCGGCATCGCCTACGATTCCGACGCGCTCAAACTGATTGACGACCTTCGCGACTGGGGCATTGACGTCCACACCGTCGTCATCACCCGCTTTGACGACCAGCCGGCCGCCCGGCTGTTCCGCGACCGGCTCGAGCGGCGCGGCGTCACGGTCTGCTGCCACCCGCCCACCCGCGGCTATCCGACCGACATCGAGACGATCGTCAGCCCCGAGGGGTACGGGGCCAATCCGTACATCGAGACCGCCAAGCCGCTCGTGGTCGTCACGGGGCCCGGCCCGGGAAGCGGCAAACTCGCCACCGCGCTGTCGCAG
>CAZUYI010000431.1:0-2291 GCA_964624095.1 uncultured Verrucomicrobiota bacterium
AACGGGACGCCGATTTACTTGCGGGGCGGCTGCGACGACCAGGTGTATCCGGAGACCATCTGCCCGCCGGCCGACCCGGCGTTTTACCGCGCCCGGCTTCAGGCGGCCAAGGCGTATGGATTCAACTACACCAAGAGCTGCCACGAGGTGTTTACCGAGGAGTTTCTCGACGCGGCGGACGAGCTCGGCTATCTGGTCTGCCAGGAGATGCCGTTCGGCATCGTGTCGCGCCGGTGGTCGGCGGCGAAATCGCGCCGGGAACTCGATCCGGTGGAAGCGGATTTCCTGAGACGCGAGTTCGATGGGATCATCCGCAGCCGGCGCACGCACCCCTGCGTGGCGATCGGGGCGGTGGTCGGGGAGGTGATCTTCGAGGGCATGACGGCGAGCGTGCACCGGTTTCTGGGCTGGGAACTGCCGGCGCGCTGGCGCGCCCTGCACCCCGGCGTGCTGCTCATGGACTTCTCACACATCAACCTGAAGGCCCCGGTAGGCGCGCCGCCGGAGGATGCGCCGGAATCGGCTGACGAGGCCTGGGGCCTGGACCTGGCGCCGGGCCGGCGCCTGACGGATATCATCGAGCAATGCCCGGGATACAGCCCGACGCAGGAGCCGCTGTCGCACCCGCTGCCGCCGCTCGAGCGGCTGGAACGGCCGGGGCTTTACCACGAGTACGACTGGATCGCCAGCCTGCCGGAGCTGGACGTGAAAAACCGGTACGACGGGTTGCCCACGTTTTCCAGCGGCGTGGCCGACATGGAGGCGTCGGCCGCGCGGTACGGCACCGCGGAGTACCTGCCGCTGTGGGTCGAGCGCTCGCGGCAGCTCAAGCGGCTGCTGCAGAAGGAGGCGCTCGAGCTGGCCCGCCGGAACCCGCATATCACCGGCTACCATTTCTGGCTGATCCACGGGTTCTCGTGGTGCGAGGAAGGCGTCTTCAACGAGTTCTGGGACGCGCCGGAGGATCTGAGCGCGGAGACCTTCCGCTGCTGGAACGCGGATACCGTCGTGCTGCTCGACGACGGCAACCGGCGCGTGTTCACGGCGGGCAGCGAGCCGGCGCTGGGCGTCCAGGTCTCGCATTTCGGGCCGACCCCGCTGGCGGCGCCGAGCGTCACGTGGCGCTTGACGGCCGGCGGCCGGGACGTCGCCAGCGGGCGCCTGGCCCTGCCGCCCGTGCCGGCGGGCGTGTTGACCGAGCCGGTTTCGATGGCGCTGCGCATGCCGCCGGGCTCGGCGCCGGCGCGCTACGAGTTGAGCGTCGAGCTCGCGGATGGCGGCCGTGCAGTGAATCGCAACGCCTGGACGCTGTGGACGGTGCCGGCGAAGCCGGCGGGTCGGTGGGCGGAGCGGGTGGCGACGGACCTGCCGTGGCTGGCGGCCGCCTGGCCGGGCCTGAAGGCCTGGTCGACGGGCACGACCCCGGCCGCGCAGGTGCTCGCGGTGAACCGGGTGACGCCCGGCCTGCTCGACTGGCTCGAGGGCGGCGGGCGCCTGGTCTTGTTCGGGGGCGCATTGAAGGACTTCCGGTACTATTTCCCGGGCCAGGATCGGCGCGGCAACGCCGAGTACAATACCGACCCGTGGGGCCATGGCCGGCTGTATCGGACCTCGTACTGCGCCGTGCCGGGCGGGCACATGGGAACGGTGGTGGCGGAGCACCCGGCGCTGGGCGGGTTCCCGCACGCGGGCTGGTGCGAAGCGCCGTTCGTGCCGCTGATCCACGGGACCTATCCACTCGTGCTGGAATGGTTCAGGCCGGCGCGCATTGAGCCGATCATCCGGTCCATCGGCTCGCAGACGGAAATGTTCCATAAGGCGTACCTGTTCGAGGCGCGCGTGGGGCGCGGGGCGCTGCTGGCGACCAGCCTGCGGTTCGACGCCACGGGTCTCTGGGCACGGAACCCGCACATGCCGTTCCTGCTCGGCGCGCTCCTGGACTACGCGGCCGGGGACTCGTTCCGCCCGCGCGACGCGATCCCGCGCGGCGCGCTCGAGAACGCCGTGATCGCCGGCCTGCCATCCCGACAAACCCCTTGACCCGCGCCCCGCGAGGCCTAACCCCGGAAAGAGGATTCCATGAAACTCCACGCCCTGCACGCGGTCCTGGCGATCCTGGCCGTATGTCCCGTGATGAACGCCTCTGACACGCTTGACGACGCCGGCCGCCTGCGCATGGCCCAGCCCGTGCGGTCGGGCCGGCCTGCCATTCCGCTCAACGGGGCGTGGACGTTCCGGGAGGACCCGGCCCGAACGGGGACCGGGGAGCAATGGTGTGCCGGGAGCACGCC
>CAZUYI010000432.1:0-1118 GCA_964624095.1 uncultured Verrucomicrobiota bacterium
GATTACGTCAACGTACCGGAACAGTACCTCAGCGGCGCGATCCTCGAGCCGGACGCGCAGGCCCGGGTTAAATACGAGACCCTGGCGGTGGGGGGCGAGGGCAAAAAAGTAAGGGCCCTCCAGCACGCTTTAACAGAACTGGGGTTCTATCAGGCGGCCGCCGACGGCCGGTTCGGCGCGAGCACCACCGCCGCGCTGAAAGCTTTTCAGAAGAAGAACGGCCTCCGGGAAACGGGCGTCGCCTTGCCCGAACTGCAGGCGATGATGTATGAAAAACGGGTCCGTAACGCCGCCGGAAAGCTGGTGACGCTCAAAACGCTCCCGCCGATCGACGGGATAACGATGTCCGAGGGCGACTTTGGCGACGCCGTTTACGAGCTCAACCAGATGCTCAAGGCGAGCGGCCACTACGCGGGCCAGATCGTGTACGAGTTTACGGCGGCGACCGCCAAGGCGGTGCGCGCCTTCCAGAAAGCCCACAGCATCCGGGAGACGGGTGTGGCGGACAGCTTTACCCTCCTGGCCCTCAGGACAAGCCTGGCGACCCCCCGGCCCGGCACGGTGACGCCAAGCCCCAGTCAAGGCCCTGTGACGGAAGACAACCTCATCATCATCCGCTCCGGCGCGCGCGGCCCCGCGGTGAGCAGGCTGCAGGAGAGGCTGAGGGAACTTGGCTATTACGCCGCCAGCCCGGACGGGATCTACGACAGCAACGACATCGCCGCCCTGACGGATTTCCAGCGCGTCAACGGCCTGACTGCGGACGGCGTCGCGGGACTGGAGACACAGGGGGTCCTGTATTCTTCCGGCGCGCTTCGCCCGGGTGGACGAACGCCAAGCCCGTCCCCGGCCCCGACCCCCGCCGGCCCGATGCGGCTCGGCTCCAGCGGGAATGATGTCCGCGCGCTGCAGACCCGTCTGATCGCGCTGCGTTACCTCAACGGCACCGCCGACGGGGACTTCGGCGAGCGGACAGCCGCCGCGGTCTCTGCCTTCCAAAGGATCCATGGCCTGGCGGCTGACGGTGTCGCAGGGGCCAAGACCCTCCAGGCGCTGTACAGCGCGCAGGCCAAGCCGAACCCCGCGCAGGCCACGCCGACGCCGCGGCCAGCGCCAGC
>CAZUYI010000432.1:1128-2283 GCA_964624095.1 uncultured Verrucomicrobiota bacterium
TTGAGGCCCGCGACTTCCGCGGCCAAGCCCGTCGCCCGCCCTTCTGAAGATAGGCGATACCGGCAGCGAGGTCACCGCCCTGCAGCAGCGGCTGATCACGCTTCGTTACCTCTCAGGCGGCGCCGACGGGATGTATGGCCCCCGCACTTTCCTGGCGGTCAAGGACTTTCAGATCAAGAACCGCCTCTCCGCCGACGGCGTGGCCGGCAGCCTGACCCTGGCGAGACTCTATTCGGGCAGCGCCGTCGCCAATTCCGCGACCCCCTCGCCCGCCCCCGGTCAGCAGACCGCCTCGCCGCCGGCGTTCAAGGCGCCCAACGCCGCGGAGGTGCGCTTCGCGAACTGGTACTCTGAAATCAGGCCGCTCGCCCAGCGCCTCCGGGACGTCGTGATCTATGATTTCATCTCCGGCAAGCACTACAGATTCCATTTATACAGCCTGGGAAAACACGCGGACGGCACCACCCTGACCAAGGCGGACACCGACGTCATGAACAGCGCGCTGGGAGTGAATAACTGGACGCCCCGGCCGGTGTGGGTCATATTCAGCGACGGGAAGGTCTATATGGCATCCACGCACAGCCACGGGCATGAAGTGGACTATATCGCCGACAACGGGCTGACAGGCCACCTGTGCGTCCATTTCCCGCGGGACATGGAAGAGGCAGCCCTGACGGGGCCGTATGCCGTTTCCCACCAGCAGGCCATCCTCGCCGGCTGGGACCTGACCCGGAACATGGCAAAATAGCGATGCCGGACGTGATGCTCATCGCGGTGGACGGCCCGGTCAGCGCGGGAAAGTCGACCCTGTGTGACGCCCTGGCCAAGAGGCTGGACATCCTCCACCTGGACACCGGTGCGATGTACCGCGCGGTGGGGCTGTACGCGATGGAACACGGCATCCCCCTGGATGACGCCGGATCGCTGGAACAGGCGATCGAGTCCGGCCGCGTCCGGGTCGGCGTGGAATACGCGCAGGGAACCCAACGCACGCTGCTCAACGGCGAAGACGTCACGCAGCGCCTTCGCGGGGAAACCGTCGGCGCGGCTGCCTCCGCAGTCTCCCGCTTTCCTTCGGTACGGCGGTATCTTGTCCTCGCGCAGCGAGAATTGGCGAAGAAGAGCAGCCTTCTGGTGGACGGCCGGGACATCGGC
>CAZUYI010000433.1:0-2281 GCA_964624095.1 uncultured Verrucomicrobiota bacterium
TTGTCCGCGTGGCGGAAGGCCTGTACGGCGCATTCGCGGGAGCGCGCCAGGCGCCGCAGGCAGGGGGCCAGGCGCGTGATGTGGTGATAGTGCCACTGTTGAACCCGCAGGGTCGGCGCGCATCCGCGGAACAGCGGGTCGGACCGCACAACGCGCACGGTGCAGAGTCCCCATTCCTTGAACCAGCCGGGCGCGTAGCGCGCGGGATCGGGTTCCCCGGTCCGCAGCCGCCGCATCGGGCCAAGCCGGCTGCCGAAGGCGTGCGCCAGCACCTGGTGTCCCCGGCAGATCCCGAGCTGGGGTCCGTCCCATTCCGTGATCAGCCGGCGATAGGCCGGGTGCGAGAGCACCTCGTACGAGGCATAGGGCGCGCTGCCCCCGCTATGGCAGATGGCCCAGGGCCGCAGGCGCTTGGCCAGGTCGAGAGGTACCTGCGAGAAGTGCAGCGCCAGGCACGCGTCGCGCGCCGCCCGTTCCAGTACGGTGCGCCCCTTGAACCACGCGCCGGTCAGATAGTTGGAATACGAATCGGTGATGATATAGAGAATCATGCGGATCGTGTTCTCCGGATGCGGGTGCGTCAGGAGGCCGGGTCGTGCAGCGCCGCGGCGAGCGCGCGGACGGTGGCGGCCAGCGCGCCGCGCCGCGCGGCTTCGACCAGGGCGCTGCCGACCACGACGGCGTCGGCATGCCGGGCGGCCTCGCGCGCCTGGGCGGCGTTGCGGATACCGAATCCGGCGGCGATCGGGAGCTCGGTCCAGGTGCGCAGTTGGGCCAGGTGCCGGCGGGCATCGGGCGGCAGGCGCCGGCGCGTCCCGGTGACTCCCTTCACGAGCACGTAATACACGAACCCGTCCGCCGCGGCCAGCAGGCGCCGGGCGCGGTCCGGCGCGGTGGTCGGCGCAATGAGCTGGATGAACAGCAGGCCGTGCCGTTGCATGGGGGCGCGCAACTCGGCCGATTCCTCGAGCGGCAGGTCCACCACGAGGAACCCGTCTATGCCAGCACGGGCGGCGTTGCGGCAGAGCCGCTCATACCCGTAGCGGAAGAGCGGATTGGCGTAACTGAACAGGATCATGGGCGTCTCGTACGCGCGGCGCAGGCGTGCGGCCAGGCCCAGAATCCAGGCCAGCGTGGCACCGCCGGCCAGCGCGCGCTGACCGGCCGCCTGGATGACCGGCCCGTCGGCGGTCGGATCGGAGAACGGCACCCCGAGTTCGAGCAGGTCGAGCCCGCTGTCGAGCGCCGTGCGCACGTCCCGTTCCGAGGCGTCGAGGTCCGGGTCGCCGGCAGTCAGGTAGCCGATCAGCCCCTTCCGGCGCCGGGCGCGCAGGGCATCGAACGTCTGGGGGATGCGGTTCATGGCGCGGCGCCGGGCCTTTCCGCCGGGGCCGCGCGGCCGGCCCGGTGAAGATGGCGGGCGATGTGGTCCAGATCCTTGTCGCCGCGCCCGGAGAGGGTGACGAGCATCACGGTGCGAGGGCCGAGCCGGGGCGCCTGCCGCCGGGCTTCGGCCAGGGCGTGGCTCGATTCCAGGGCCGGGAGGATGCCCTCGAGCCGGGTCAGGTCCTGGAAGGCCTTCAGCGCCTCGCGGTCGGTGACGGCCGTGTAGCGCACGCGGCCGGTGTCCGCCCAGAACGCGTGTTCGGGGCCGACGCCGGGATAGTCGAGCCCGGCGCTGATCGAGTGGGCGTTGCGCACCTGGCCCGCATCGTCCTGGAGCAGGTAGGTCTTGGCGCCGTGCAGGATGCCGATGCGCCCGGCGCAAATGCTGGCGGCGTGCCGGCCCGAGCGGAGTCCGTGCCCGGCGGCCTCGACGCCGACCAGGGCCACGTGGCGGTCCTGGAGGAAGGCGTCGAACGTGCCGGCGGCATTGCTGCCGCCGCCGACGCAGGCGAGCACCATGTCCGGGAGCCGGCCGGCCTGGCGCCGGCACTGGAGGCGGGCTTCGCGCCCGATGACGCTCTGGAAATACCGGACCATGGCCGGGTAGGGGTGCGGGCCGGCCACGGAGCCGATGACGTAAAAGGTGTCGTCCACGCGGGCCGTCCAGGCGCGGAGTGCTTCGCTCATGGCGTCCTTGAGCGTGGCCGTGCCGCTGCGCACGGGATGCACGGCGGCGCCCAGGAACCGCATGCGCTGCACGTTGGGCGCCTGGCGGCGGATGTCTTCCGTGCCCATGTACACGTCGCAGGCCATGCCGAGGAGCGCGGCGGCGGTGGCGGTGGCCACGCCGTGCTGGCCGGCGCCCGTTTCGGCCATGAGCCGCGTCTTGCCCATG
>CAZUYI010000434.1:0-2281 GCA_964624095.1 uncultured Verrucomicrobiota bacterium
AGGTTGAGGACCACGCCGCCGCCGATCAGGTTGAGCACGCGCGGGCGCAGGATGCCGGACGGCAGGATGTGGAAGACATGCTTGCGGCCGGCGTGGTAGACCGTGTGGCCGGCATTGTCGCCGCCCTGGAACCGCACGACCACGTCCGCGCGCGCGGCCAGCGCGTCCACGATCTTCCCTTTGCCTTCATCGCCCCACTGCGCTCCGACGATCGTTAGCGACGGCATGAGAGTGTCTCCTTGCGTGGGGGCCGCGGCGCCCGCAGGGTCCGCAGCGCGGCCAGCACGGCATCCACCTGGGCGGGGGCCGTGCCGATATAGCCGGCCGGATCGAGGCAGCGGTCCAGGTCGCGGGCCGTGAGCCGGCGCCGCGCGCCGGGGGCCTCCGCCAGGACCTGCCGCAGCGGCCGCCCGGTGGCCAGCACGGTCCGGGCGGCCTGCCGCACAAGCTCGTGGGCGTCCTGGCGCCCCAACCCGCGCTCGACGAGGGCCAGCATGACGCGCTCGCTCATGATGAGCCCGCCGGTGCGCTCCAGGTTCGCCCGGATGGCCTCAGGGCGGAATTCGAGCGCGCCCAGGATCTCGTCGAGCTGGCGCAGCACGTAGTCGCCGAGGATGAAGGACTCCGGGAACAGGACGCGTTCGGCGGCCGAGTTCGTCAGGTCGCGTTCGTGTTCGAGGGCGATGTTTTCGAGGGCCGGCGGCACGTGGGCGCGCAGGATTCGGGCCAGCGAGCAAATGCGCTCGCAGCGGTGCGGGTTGCGCTTCTGGGGCATGGTGGAGGAGCCCACCTGCCGCGCCTGGAAGGGCTCGAAGACCTCCCCGATTTCGGTGCGCTGCAGGTTCCGGATTTCGGCGGCAATTTTTTCGGCCGTGGCCCCGGCCAGCGCCACGACGAACAGCGCCTCGGCATGGCGATCGCGCTGGATCACCTGGTTGGCGGCGCGCGCCGGGGTCAGCCCCAGAATCTCCATGACCCGGCGCTGGAGCCGGGCGGCGTCGCGCCCGAAGCTCGCCTGGGTGCCGACCGCGCCGGACATCTTGCCGACGGCCAGGCGGCGCCGGACCCCGTCGAGCCGTTCGAGGTGCCGCGCGCACTCGCAGGCGTAGAGGGCGAACTTAAGCCCGTAGGTGGTGGGCACGGCATGCTGGCCGTGCGTGCGCCCGACGCAGACCAGCACGCGGGTGCGGGCCGCCAGGTCGAGGAGCGTGCCCAGCACCCGGCGCAGGTCCCCGTCCAGGATCGCCAGGGCGGCGCCCAGCTGGAGCGCGAGCGCCGTATCCTCGATGTCGTAGGACGTGGCGCCCAGGTGCACGTAGCGGCCGGCCGTGCCCCGGCAGGCTTCTGTGAGCGCGCACACCACGGCCATCAGGTCGTGATGAATCCGGGCCTCGATCGCCTTCACGCGCGCCAGGCTCACGACGCGCACCGTGGCCCGGCGCCCGATCTCGAGGGCGGCGGCGCGCGGAATGTGGCCGAGATCGGCATGGGCGCGCGCCAGCGCCGCCTCGACGGTGAGCCAGCTCTGCAGCCGGGCTTCCTCGGTGAACAGGTCGCGCATCGGGGCGTAGAAATACCGGAACTCGATCGGATGGACGCTCATGCCAGGTATCCTCGTAGGCGCAGGTTCCGCTCGATCCGCGCGCCGGCGGGCTCGTCCGTCGCGGTGAACTCGAGCCCGGTTATCGTCTCGTAGGCCCGGAGGTAGCGCCGGGCGGCCTCCAGCCGGACGTCGTCCGGCATCGGAGGCGGCACGCCGTCGCCGCGGAACCCGCGCGCGGCATACCAGGCGCGCACATGATCCTTGTCCAGCGCCCGCTGCACCGACCCGCGCTCAAACCGCTCCGCGTACGTGTCGGCATACCAGTAGCGGGACGAATCGGGCGTGTGCATCTCGTCGCTGACCAGCAGGCGCCCGCCGCGCCGGCCAATCTCGTACTTGGTGTCCACGAGGATCAGGCCGCGTGCGGCCACCTCGCGCGCCCCGAACGCGTAGAGCCGGAAACACAGTTCGGCGGCGGCGTCGAACACGTCGGCCTCGACGAGCCCCTCGGCAATGGCGTCCTCGCGGGAGATCGGGCGGTCATGCCGTTCGCGCTTCGTGGTCGGGGTCAGGATCGGACGCTCGAGCCGCTGGTTCTCGCGCAGCCCGTCGGGCAGCACCGTCTGGCCGAACCGGCGCTGCCCGCTTGCATAGTGCGTCCAGAGCGCGGTGCGGGTCGAGCCGGTCAGGTACCCGCGCACCACGAGTTCGAGGGGCAGTTGCTCGCACTCGGCGACC
>CAZUYI010000435.1:0-2268 GCA_964624095.1 uncultured Verrucomicrobiota bacterium
TTTTCCTGCTGGGCCCGTCCGGCTGCGGCAAGACCACCCTCCTGCGCATCCTCGCGGGCTTCTGCGCGCCGGACGCCGGGGACGTGTACTTCGACGGCGTGCGCGTCACCACCTGCCCGCCGCACCGACGCCGGACCGGCATGGTGTTCCAGCACTACGCCCTGTGGCCGCACCTGACGGTCTTCGACAACGTGGCCTTCGGGCTGACCGTGCCCGGGCGCCGGGTCCCCCCGGCCGAGCGGCGCCGGCGGGTATTCGAACTGCTGAGCCTGATGCGCATGGAGTCCCTGGCCGACCGTACCCCGGGCCAGCTGTCCGGGGGCCAGCAGCAGCGCGTGGCCCTGGCGCGCGCCCTGGCGCCCGACCCGGCTTGCCTGCTGCTCGACGAGCCGCTCTCGAACCTCGATGCGCGGCTGCGGCTCGAGCTGCGCCTCGAAATCCGACGGCTCGTCCGGCGGCTCGGTATGACCACGGTGTACGTCACCCACGACCAGAAGGAGGCGCTCAGCATGGCGGACCGCTGTGCGCTCCTGTGCCAGGGCCGCGTGGTGCAAGTGGGCACGCCGCGCGACGTGTACGAGCGGCCGGCCAACCGGTTTGCGGCCGATTTCATCGGCGGCGCCAACCTGATCCCGGGCACCCTGCGGGCGCGGACCGCGGATGCGGAGGTCGTCGCCACGGCCTTCGGCGAATGGCAGGCGGCGCCCGGACCCTCCGGCCCGGCGCCGGGAACGGCGGTGACGCTGGCGGTGCGGCCGGAGAACCTGGTGCTGGGCGGCGAAGGCGGCAGCGCTCCCAACCGCTTTGGCGGGCGGCTGGCGGACGCCGTCTATGGCGGCGACACAACCGAGTACTGGGTGCGGATGGCGGACGGGTCCCTCCTGAAGGCCCTGGCGTCCGTGCCCGCTCCCGCGCAGGCGCCGGGCAGCGCGGTGAGCGTCTGCGCGGCGCCCGGCGACGTGATCGTGCTGGCGGATTGACCGCCCGGCGGCGGGAGCAGCGTGACGTCTTCGCGTACAACCGGGTTTCTCTTCCTGGCGCTGGCCGCCGTGCTGCTGGTGCCGTTCGGGCTCCGGCCGCCGCGCGAGTCCGCGCCGGCCGGCGCCTGCCCCCTGGTACTCCTCTCGCCTCACAACGAGGCCGTGCGCTCGGAATTCGGCCGGGCCTTCCGGCAGTGGCATCAGGAGCGGTTCGGCCGCGATGTGGCCCTTGACTGGCGCAGCCTGGGCGGCACCAGCGAACTCGTGCGTTACCTGGATGGCGAGTATGCGGCCGCCGACCGAGCCGGCCAGCCCGGGATAGGGATAGACCTGTTCTTCGGCGGCGGCCAATACGACCATGACCGGCAGGCCCGCAAGGGGCACCTGGTTCCCTGCGGGCTGCGCGAGCGGCACCCGGAGTGGCTCGATCCGGATGTCATCCCGGCCCGCTTCTCGGGCGAGCCCTTTTACGATCCGGGCGACCGCTGGTACGGATGCTGCTTGAGCAGTTTCGGGCTCTGCTACAACGAGACCGTCCTGGCCCACCGCGGCATCGCCCGCGCCCCGCGCCGCTGGGCGGACCTGGCCGACGGCGCCCTGTTCGGCCTGGTGGCCCTGGCGGATCCCACCAAGAGCGGCTCGATCAACAAGGCCTTCGAGATGCTCATCCAGGAGCAGATGCAAGCGGAACTCGCGGCGCGGGGCGCCGACCCGGCCCGCGCCTCGCCCGACGACCTGGCCGCCGGCTGGCGTCGCGCCCTCGCCCTGATCCGCCGGATTGGCGCCAATGCCAGGTATTTCACCGACTCGGCCAGCCGGGTCCCCCTGGACGTCGCCCAGGGCTGCGCCGCCGCCGGCATGTGCATTGATTTTTACGGCCGGTTTGAAAGCGAGACCATCCGTCGCAACGAGGGCTCGACGCGCCTGCACTACCTGACCCCGGAAGGCGGCTCCTCCCTCTCGGTGGACCCCATCGGCCTGCTCCGGGGCGCGCCTCACCGCGAAACCGCCGAGCGATTCGTTGATTTCTGCCTCAGCCCCGAGGGGCAACTACTCTGGAATACCCGGCCCGGCGAGCCGGGCGGGCCGGCCCGGTACGCCCTGCGCCGATTGCCCGTGCGCCAGGACCTGTACCGCTCGCCGTACCAGGCGCGCATGTCCGATCCCGAGGCCCGGCCCTATGACCAGGCCGCCGGGTTCACGTACGAGCGCGCGTGGACGGAACCGCTGTTCGGGCTCATCCGCATCCTCATCCGCACCATGTGCATTGACACGCACCCCGAGCTGG
>CAZUYI010000436.1:0-2260 GCA_964624095.1 uncultured Verrucomicrobiota bacterium
GCGTTCTGGATAGTCCATCTCGGGGCCACCGTGTCCTCGCGCGACCTGAAATTGTTCGCTTGGTCTTATCGGGCTTCGACTGGCTCGAGACTGAAATGGGATGGACCGTGCCATGTGCTGTCGTCATGCCCAGTCATGTTCATTGTCTGCTATGGCGCGGACAGGGAGACTCGTGCGCATTGAACGATCATGTTGGAAAGATGAAGCGCTTCGTTGCCACGCGTGCCAATCGAGTATTGAGACGCCAGGGCGTTTTCTGGCAGGCGGAAAATTTCGATCATTGGTGTCGGACGCCGGGAAAATTCGAATCGGCGCAACGCTATATCATCAATAATCCTGTCAAGGCCGGCTTGGTAAAGCATCCGGACCAATGGCCCTGGTTGCGGGTCAGGCCCGCCTATTGAGGGTGGAAACTCAACCGGCACCAACCGCTGATCTGCAGCGCGGGAATCTGTCCCGCGCTGACCAGGCGCGCGACCTCGGAGCGCCGCGCTACCCAGCGCGCGTTGGCTGAAACAACGGTAGCGCGGGAATCCGTCCCGCGCGGACCAAGATGCGCGGCGTCGGAGCGCCGCGCTACCCAGCCCGCGATGCCTGAAAACCAGTAGCGCGGGAATCCGTCCCGCGCGGACCGTGTGCGCGGCGTCGGAGCGCCGCGCTACCCAGCGCGCGTTGGCTTGAACCCGGTAGCGCGGGAATCTGTCTCGCGCTGACCAAGATGCGCGGCGTCGGAGAGCCGCGCTACACAGCGCGCGACGACAGAAATAATGGCACAAGCCCCCAGGAAACGATTGACATCCGGGGCGCGCGGGGGCACCATGACGGGGCGTGGCCGATGCGGTTCATTCCGCCTGGTGTCTTTGTGGATGTCTGGAGCGGCAAGCCGCCGCGGGTTGGCCCCTCCGTCGTGTAGCCGGGACATCCCCGTCGAGATTTGCGGGGTGCCTGATCCTCCGCGAACGGGACTCTCTGTCGGCGCACGCGCACCCGCCGAATGGAGGATGGGCCCGATGAGCCGTGTGTTCTGGGAGGAAGACGCCCCGTGACCATTCGAACTCGGATTGCCCCATCGCCAACCGGCGCGCCGCACATCGGCACGGCTTACATCGCCCTGTTCAACTACGCGTTCGCCCGGCGCCACGGCGGGCAGTTCATTCTGCGCGTCGAGGACACCGACCGGGCCCGCTCCACGCGCGAGTCCGAGCAGGCCATTCTCGAGGCCCTGCGCTGGCTCGGGCTGAACTGGGACGAAGGGCCGGACGTCGGGGGCCCCTGCGGCCCGTACCGGCAAAGCGAGCGCGCCGACCTGTACCGCACCCACGCGCAGCGCCTGGTGGAGAGCGGGGCCGCCTACCCCTGCTTCTGCACGGCGGAGCGGCTGGCAGGCCTGCGCCGGGAGCAGGCCGCGGCCGGCGCCGGCGTCCTGGGCTATGACGGCCACTGCGCGGCGCTGGCGCCCGGCGAGGCGCGCCGGCGCGCAGCGACCGGCGAACCGCACGTGCTCCGCCTGCGCGTGCCGGCGGAGGGCGACTGCGTGCTGCAGGACGGCCTGCGCGGGGAGATCCGCATTCCCTGGCACAAGGTGGATGCCCAGGTCCTGATGAAGGCCGACGGCTTTCCCACGTACCACCTGGCCAACGTCGTGGACGACCACCTCATGGGCATCACACACGTGATCCGCGGCGAGGAATGGATCAGCTCCCTGCCCAAGCACGTGCTGCTTTACCAGGCGTTCGGCTGGAGCCCGCCGGCTTTCTTCCACCTGCCCCTTCTGCGCAACCCGGACAGCTCCAAGCTCTCGAAGCGCAAGAATCCGGTCAGCATCCTGTATTACCGGCGCGCGGGCATCCTGCCGGAAGCCCTGATCAATTACCTGGGACTCCTGGCCTACAGCTTCGAGGACGGCCGCGAGCAGTTCACGCTCGACGAGCTGGCCGCGTGTTTCGACATCCGGCGCGTCCGGCCGGGCGGCCCGATTTTCGACCTGCCGAAGCTGCAGGCCTTCAACGGGCGAATGCTCCGGGCCCTGTCGCCGGAGGCCCTGCTGGGCCGGCTCGCGGACTGGGGCCTGAACGAGCAGGCGTGGCGCCGCATCGTGCCGCTGGCCCAACCGCGCATGAACCAGCTCTCGGACCTGGTGCCGATGGCCGCCTTCCTGTTCGCCGACCGGCCGGCCTACGAGCCGGCCGCGCTCCTGGCCGGCGGGGCAGACGGCGCGCAGGTGGCTCGCTGGCTGCGGCTCGCGCAGTGGGACCTCGAA
>CAZUYI010000437.1:0-2255 GCA_964624095.1 uncultured Verrucomicrobiota bacterium
AAAAGCAGGTCGGGGTTGAGGCGCGGGTAGTACAGCCAGATGGCGTAATTGCGGCGGGCCGACTGCAGCAGCCAGTAGATGGGCGCTTTGCGGCGGCTTTTGGAGTAGCGCCGGATGTGGAAGGTGAAGAAGCGCTTGGGGTCGCGGAACCATTCGCGCAGGTTGGGCACGCCCAGGATGCGGCCCCAGGTCTTGTGCTCGCGGAAAATCCGGAAGAGATGCCGCGGGCCGCGGAACGGCGCCACCCGGCGCGGAGCCTCGCGCGTCGGGAGCTGGAGCACCAGGCCGGGCGGATAGGGAATCAACTTGAACCAGCGCGCCGCGCCGCTGTCGGGCGCCAGCGGCCCGTGGGCGATGTCGGCGTAGTCCTCGCATTCGAACAGCACGATGGTGGGCGGATTGCGGGTGCGCAGCAGGCCCACCTTGTCGTCGGCCCCGCCGGCCGCAAAGCGGGCCAGGGCGTCGGCAAAGGACACTGTGCGGCGCCGGATGGGCGCCCGGCGCGCCACGAGCGACCGCAGGGCCGCGTCGAGGGCCGCCACGCGGCGCGGCCCGGCTTTGCGGTCGTCCTCAAACCGGCAAAACAATCCCGTGCCGAGCGAATGCTCGATGAAAAAGCCCCGGCCGGGCGCCAGGTCGGCCGCCGTTTTGGCCAGCAGGAACATCAGGGTGTTGCGGTAAATCCGCATGCCCTGCGGATCCGCCATGGTGAGGAAGCTGAGCTCGGCCCGGACGGTCAGCGGATACGTGAGCGACACAATGTCGTTGTTCACCCGGCAGCCGATATAGGGCAGCCCGCGGGCATCGCACGCGCCCTTCAGCAACGCGCCGACCGGCGTGTGGGGCCGGCAGCGTAGCGGCGGCCCGCCGTTGACGCGAATCTCGAGCAGCCTGTCGTTCATGGGCCCTCAGCGATGGGTGCCGGCCGGGTGGCGGCCCGGACGCCGATGGGAAACGGAATATCACCGCGCCCGGGCCCGCGGTTCGATTCCGCGCGCTCGCTATGGCGCCGGCCGGCAACGCCGGCGCGCGGCGCCGGCGCCAGGATCGCGCGGAACGCCGCTCAGGCGCTGCGCCCCCCCACACCCTTGGTTCCGCGGGCAATTGCGCGGGCAGGCGCTTTCGGGCGCAGGGCCCGGACAGCGCGCCCGGCGCGCCACATCTCCGACTGCCCCAGGGCGTTCAGCTCCCGGGCCAGGGTCTTCTGGTAATCCGGCCTCCCGCAGGCCGAGAGCACCCGCCGCGTCTCGCGCCCGGCCTTGACCGAGTCGTACAGCCGGTTGAAGACGGGCAGGACGGCGGCCTGAAAGCGCGGCATCCAGTCCAGGGCCCCGCGCTGGGCGGTGGCCGAGCAGTTCGAGAACATCCAGTCCATGCCGTTTTCGTCCACCAGCCGGATCAGGCTCTGGGTGAGCTCCTCCACCGTCTCGTTGAACGCTTCGCTGGGCGTGTGTCCGCGGCGGCGCAGCACGGCATATTGGGCGGCCATGATGCCGGCCAGCGCGCCCATCAGCACGCCGCGCTCGCCCGTCAGGTCGCTGAGCACTTCGTGTTCGAAAGTGGTCGGGAACAGGAATCCGGACCCGATGCCGATGCCGAGGGCCAGGCATCGCTCGCGGGCGCGGCCGGTGGCGTCCTGAAAGACCGCGAAGCTGGAATTGATGCCGGCGCCCGACAGGAAGTTCCGGCGCACGGACGTCCCCGAGCCCTTGGGGGCGATCATGATCACGTCCACGTCCTTCGGGGGTACGACCTTGGTCTGATCCCGGTACACGATCGAGAATCCGTGCGAAAAGTAGAGCGCCTTGCCGGCGGTCATATGCGGTTTCAGGGCCGGCCACAGGGCTTTCTGCGCCGCGTCCGACACCAGGAACTGGATCACGGTGCCGCGCCGGGCGGCTTCCTCGACGTCAAACAGGGTCTTGCCCGGCACCCAGCCGTCCTTGCGGGCGCGCGCCCAGTCGCGGGGGAACGCCGGGGACTGCCCGACGATCACCGGGAAGCCGTTGTCCTTCAGATTGAGCGACTGGGCCGGCCCCTGCACCCCGTACCCGAGCACCGCAATGGTTTCCCCGCGCAGCGCCCGGCGGGCGCGCGCCATCGTGAATTCCTTGCGGGTTACCACGGTTTCCTTCACGCCGCCGAAATCAATCACTGCCATGATGCGTCCTCCTAGATTTCGTCATGTCTGAATACTGTAACAGGGCCTCGCGGCGGGTGCAACCGAATTTTACGCCGGATTTTACGCCGGTTGA
>CAZUYI010000438.1:0-2250 GCA_964624095.1 uncultured Verrucomicrobiota bacterium
GCACAACCGCCAGGTTGGCGGCCAACGCCGCGGGCGAGACCAGGTTGAACCAGGCGGCGATCAACGGGGCCGAGACCAGCCAGGCGGCCAGAGTCGCCGCCGCCAGCAGCGCCGCCGCCAGCGCGGCGGCGCGGGCCATGCGCACCGCGGCGCGCTCCGCCTGAAGGCGGAACGGGTCGGGCGCCAGCCAGCGGGCAAGCGGCCGCATCAGCGGCGGGCAGAACGCGATCAATCCCGCGACCACGCCGAACGAGAGGATGAATCCCGCCTGCACGAGCTGGGCGGGATCGGTCCCCAGGATCAGCAACGCCGCGGCGGCCATGGCGGTGGCCGGGTCGGGCCGCCGCCTGAGCAGCGGGGCGAGGAGCAAGAGCAAGGCCATGAGGCACCCGCGCAGGGCGCTGGCGCTCATGCCGGTGGCCAGGGTAAACCCCAGCAGGACCGGCGCGACGAACCAGAACCAGTGCAGGCGGCACACGCGACCCGTCTGCAGGAAGACGATGATGAAATACGCCACCATTGCCACATGCTGCCCCGAAATGGCAAAGACATGGTAGGTCCCCGTATCCGTAAACGCGCGGCGCCAGGCGCCGGGCAACGCCCGGCGATATCCCAGCAGGAGCGCCTGCATCAGGCCCACGGCGGCCGGCCGGTCCTCGATCCCGCTCGCGAGCAGGCGCGATGCCGCCCGGCGGCCCCGGTAACAGACCGCCATGATCCGGGACCCGCCGCCCGACCGCAGGCGCCGCGCCGACCCGGGATCGGCCCACAGTGAGAACCGGGAACCAGGTGCGCGCGCGGCCCGTGCGAGGACGCCGGCGCCGAACGCCAGCCGGGCCCGGTCGCTCACGACGCCCGCCAGCCGCCAGGTATCCCCATAGCGCGGGGCCGGCGCCGCCGAGTCGTCCGGCAGGCGGACTTCGACGAGACCCCGGGCCGACTGCCAGTGCGGCAGGCGCCGGATCGCGTCGAGCCGCATGTTGAACCGCCAGACCGGCGCAGCGTCGTCCGACCCGGCAACCGGCATCGGATCGTCGGCGACCATGCCGGCCAGCTCGATGGTCTCCCGCGGCCGCGCGAGGAGCCGGCCTAGCGAGGCCGGAGACAAATCCGCCAGATGTGCGTACGCGCCGAACCAGGCGCCCAGAAACACCGCTGCGTACAACAGCAGCAGCGACAGCGGGCTCGCGGCGGCGGACGCCACCCGGCCGACCCGGCCGGGCGGGCGTCCGGCATGCTGGCGCCGGCCCAACCGGGCATCGAGAACGGCGAGCGCCAAGGCCGCCGTCAGCGCCGCCAGCGCGGCGCACCACAGCCGGCCCGGCGGGACGTCCGCCCACAACCCGGCCAGGGTGCCCGCCATGAACACCAGGGCTATTCCGACCAGCGGCCGTCTCAGCGGAGGCGGATGGGGGCAAGGCTCGGGCATGCGGCCATCCTAGCGCGCCCGGCCCGATCCGTCGAGCGGAACGGGCGCGTGAAAACGCTGTTCAAGCCCGTTGGGTTCTGCTACCAAGGGCGCGGGCCGGCCGTACGGCCGTTTCAGGCCGGCCGGCGGCAGGGAGAGATGGAAATGGGGCCCGACGCGAACCCGCGCGCCCGCCGCGAACCGGCCATGCCCGGCACGCTCGAGGAACAGCGCGAGTACTTGTACGAGACCGTCACGCTGAAGCTGCACTTCCTCTGGCACTGGCTGCGGCGGCACCCGCGTGAGCCATTTGCCGAGGCCCTGCGCCGGCGGGTGGACATTTACCGCAAGACCGACCTGAATGCCGGGTTCGCCAACTGCCCGACGCGCCATTTCGACGATCCGCGCTGGCTGGCCCTCGAGGGCGAACTCGCCGTCCTGCATGCCCGGCACGCGGCCGACCCGGAGGCATCCGGATTCGAGGCCGTGGCGTTCGAACGCATCCGGCCGCTGCTTGACGCCCGCGCGGCGCGCCAATGGGCCGAGCCGCCCGAAGCCCTGGCCTTTCACTACCGGTTCGGCAGCTTAGACTACGATCCACCGCGGGCCGACCGGCCCGGCCGGATCTTCCTGCACATCGCCAACGCCCTCTGCCCGCGGTCCCTGTTCGACGATCCCGCCCACCTGCCCCGCTGCTTCCGCGCGCTGCTCCACGCCGCCCGCGCGGACGGCGCCGCGGAACTCGAGACCCACACCTGGCTGAACTCGTACCTGCGCTGGCTGGCTTATTTCCCGCCGGCCTGGCGCGAACGGCTCGGGCCGGAGGACACCGACGTCAATGC
>CAZUYI010000439.1:0-2225 GCA_964624095.1 uncultured Verrucomicrobiota bacterium
GTCGTCGCCCAGCGCCTCGGGATAAAAGAAGCGCACCTCGGGCCGCGGGCTCGACGGCTCGACGGTCCAGGCGCCGGGCGGCAGGGCCGCGCCGGCGCCGTCGAAGAGCGCAAGGCCGCGGATGGCCAGGGCAGCGCGCTCGGCCACGTTCCGGCGCTCGAGCGCGCCGACTTTTTCGAAGCGCAGGCACTGGATGCCGCCTTCCTTGACGAACGGCTCGTCCTTGACGCCCTCAGACTCGAACAATTTTTCCCAATTCAGGACCCAGCAGTCGCGGCCCGCAAACGGCGCCGGCGGCCACTCGGCGTTCAGCGAGCGGCCGGGCTGAGCCACCCAGGCCGCGGGTTCCGCCGCCACGGCCGCCGCGGCCGCCGCCGCGGCGAGCCACCCGATCCCGCGCGACACCCCGTGGTGCATGCCGTCTGACTCCTTGCCCGGCGGTGTCCGGCCCCGCCCGTGTGAGATGCCATCCATGTCATCGCACCCCGCGCTCGACGAGCGGGAACGCCGGGGTCATCGTGTCCGCGGCCGCTGACACCGGCCCCCGCCCGCAGGGGCCCTCCCGAACCAGCGCCTCGATCTCGGCGTCCGCCAGCAGCCGGTTATAGAGCCGGAGATCCGCCACGCAGCCGGCATAGGGGAACGCCTGTCCGCGCCCGCCGAGTCCGAGCGCCGACAGGAACATGCCGAAGGCCCCTTTCTTCTCCGACACGGGGAATCGTACGTTGGTTGCCAGGTACGGCCCGTCGGGCCCCGCTTCCCGCCCGTTGACGAAGAACCGGGCAAACACCTCGTCGTGCATGAGGGCCACGTGCGTCCAGGCGTCGCGGACGGGCGGACCGGGAATCTGCACGCGCTTGTCGCCGCTGTGAAGGGTCCCGCTCCAGTTCGTGCCCTCCGCCGATATACCGACCAGGAAATTGCCGCCGAAAAAGACGTTGGCGCGCCCGCCCTGTGCCGGGTCGGCGGCGCCGCCCCGCAACGGCTTGAGCCAGAGCGAGACGGCCATGGCCCGGAGCGCACCCTGGTGTCCCAGCAGGCACAGGCGCTTGAGCGGCAGGCGCGCGTAGGAGAAGCCGTCGGCATCGGCGCCCCGCAGGCTGAAGAGGGGCGAGGCGGGCCGGCCGAGGTCCAGGCCCGCCTTGAACGGTTCGCCCAGCCGCAGGCACCAGCCGGTGCCGCAGGGCGCCCAGGCGGCGCCGACCTGCTCGCCGTCGCCCACCTGACCGGCCCGGTCGCGCAGCACGTAGCCCTGCCCCTCGTCCAGGGGCCAGTGGCCAATGAGGCCGTTGGTCGAAGCCGCCTCGCCGAAGGCAACCGCGAGCGGACCGGTCAGAACCAGGCCGATCCCGGCCCACAGGTGTTTCAGCGACGACCGCATGGAGAGCTCCTTGTGCTGCCGGTCCGTGTCATTCGGGCGCCGGCGCGGCGCCCGGCGCTGTATGCACCCAGGCGTCGGCCTCGAGCATGAATAGGGCGTCGGCCAGGCCGCAGTTGAACCAGAAGCTGCCCAGTTGGGGCTGGTTCCGCGCCGACTCGATCTGGCCCTCGATCCAGAAGGTTGGCGGGAGCCCGCTGGGCGCCTGGGCGCGCAGGAACGAGCGGGCAATGGACAAGGCCTTTTCGCGGTAGATGGGCTTTCCGGTGGCCCGATGCATGGCCATGAAGGCCCGCGCCACGCCTCCGGCGGAAGCCGCCACCGGCGAGAAGCAACTGGCGGATTGCTCCGTGACGCAGGGCGTCAGCCAGCCTTCGAAGGGCCGCTCCACCTCGGGCGTCCGCCGTTCCCACACCACGAACTGGTCCTCGCAGAAGCGCATGATTTCCTCGGCCCGCGCCAGGTTGCGGGGCGTCGGATCCTCGAGCAGCCACCGGGCGCAGGAGGCGGCCGCGTTCGCGGCCATGTTGACGTACACCCGGCTGTTCCGGCCGCCGTCGCCGGAATCGTCGAACTGGCCCGCGAAATGGAACGGCTCGAGCACGTGCGTTTCGAGGTAGCTCGCGCCGCGCTCGACGGTCCCGGCGAACTGGGCCTGGCCGTGCTGCCCGATCATGCGCTTCAGGAACTGGAGGATGCCCAGCGGCACGAAGAAGGGCGCCGTGCCGGGCATGGGTCCGCCCTCCTCGCTGAACAGGTAGCGCGCGTGCCAGGTCCCGCTTGGCAACTGCTGCTCGCGATACACCTCGGCAATGCGCACGGCGGCCTCGAGGTAGCGGGCGTCGCC
>CAZUYI010000440.1:0-1449 GCA_964624095.1 uncultured Verrucomicrobiota bacterium
CTGTTCACCTACGGGTCCCCGGTCCTGATCGAGGGGAACTTCGGCCCGCTGCTCGCCGACGCGGAGGGGAACCTGTTCCTGCCGCAGCCCGGGCACCCCACGATGCGGTACCGTCTCCGGTTCGCGGAGGAGCCGCCGCACCGGGAGGGGCCGGCCGGGGGCCCCGGAAGCGGGCACCTCGAATTTCCCGAAGGGCACGAGGATGTCCGCGCCCTGGGGATCGGTGTGGCCGGTAGCGCGGGAACCGCCGCGGAGCGGGCCGCCCGCGCCCTCGGTTTCTTCCGGTCGGGCTTCCGCTACTCCCTTTCGGACCCCGCCCCCACGCTCCGCCGATTCCTGTTCGAGGAGAAGACCGGCTACTGCGAGCATTACGCCGCCGCCCTCGCGCTTCTGCTGCGCGCCGGGGGGATCCCCTCCCGCGTCGCGGTCGGCTACCTGGGAGGGGAATGGAACGGGCTCGGGCGGTACCTGATCGTGAGGCAGTCCGACGCCCACGCCTGGGTCGAGGCGTGGATCGATGGGCGCTGGGTGACGATGGACGCCACGCCGCCGCAGGGGGAGGCGTCGCCTTTTTTCCGCAAGACGGGCCCCGTCGGCCTGTACGCGGACTGGCTGCGGCAGCGATGGGACAAGTACGTCGTGAACTACTCTGTGCGGATGCAGGCCGACGCCGTCTCCGCGGGATGGAGGGGGGTGCGCCGGACAGGGAAGGCGCTGGGGTTCGTCCGGGGGTCGGAAGCGGCGGCGAAGGCGCGCCACGCCGCGCTGCCTGCCATGACGGCCGCCGCGGCGCTCTGGCTGCTGCTGCGGAATCAACGGGAGAGGAAGCGCGGTGCGGCCGCGGGTGAGGGCCGGCGCCTTCCGGCACCGTACGCGCGCCTCCTTCGCCGGCTCGAGCGGTCGGGCTTCCGCCCCTCCCCGGGAGTTCCCATGGAGGAGATGCTGGCCGCCGCCGTCCGGGCGCGGCCGGAAATGGCGGAGGAGGCCGGGCGCTTCCTGCCCCTGTACCACAGAGACCGCTTCGGCCCGGAGCCGCTCCCCCGGAATCTGCGCGCCGAGACGTGCCGCCTGGCGGAACAACTTCGGAAACGGGTGCCGCCATCGGACGGCCGGAAGCGGTGAAATCGCGCACCGGCGCCGGATCCGTCCAGTAATCCCCCCTCAGGAAGCTGGCGTGAATGGGCGCTTCCTTCCCCTCCGCCGACTCGCCGTAAGCGTGCCCTGGGTCCCGGAAAACCGCCAGGAACGGGAGTCCCGAAGGCTGGAAAGCCGTTTTCGGCCTGCACGACGGCCGCGGGGAAACCGGGGATTTGATGCAGGCACGGCAGTTGCGTGTGCTGCGGACATGCTTGTCCGCGCACTTTCCTTCGCGATGCAGGGAATCGACGCCGTCTCCGTCGAGGTCGAAACGGACATCTCCAAGGGGCTGCCGGCCTACACGGTCGTGGG
>CAZUYI010000440.1:1459-1781 GCA_964624095.1 uncultured Verrucomicrobiota bacterium
CCGCGCGGCCATCCGGAATTCCGGCCTCCCCTTCCCCGGCCGGAAGGTCACCGTGAACCTCGCGCCCGCCGACCTGCGGAAGGACGGCGCGCTGCTGGACCTGCCCATTGCGCTTTCGGTGCTGTGCGCGGAGGGAGTGCTGCCGGGCGAACCGCTGGGGAAATGGCTCGTCGCCGGAGAGCTGTCGCTCGACGGCTTCGTCCGACCGATCCGGGGCGCCCTGTCGCAGGCGCTCCTGGCCCGGGATCTCGGCATCCCCGGGGTCATCACGCCCGCCGCCAACGGGGAAGAGGCCCGGCTCGTCCCGGGGGTCCGGGTGGCG
>CAZUYI010000440.1:1791-2222 GCA_964624095.1 uncultured Verrucomicrobiota bacterium
GCCGCGGCTCGGGCAGCACACGGCCGAGGTGCTGCACGACGTGCTCGGCTACGCGCCGGCGCGCATCGGCGAGCTTTCGCAAGTCAAAGTGATCGGCTGAGGACACGACGATGGGCAAGATCCTCGACCTGTCGTTCCGGCGCACCCTGCGCGAGGCCGCCGCAATCCTGTCGGGTGAACCGCCGTCCCGCGACCCGGAAACGGTTGACGGCCCTTCCCCGGACAGCGGCCGGTGCGCGCTCGACCTGCCCGACGCCGGGAACGCCCCGGACATGGCCGACATCATGGGCCAGCCGGTCGCCCGGCGCGCTCTGGAGGTCGCCGCCGCCGGATGCCACGCGATGCTCATGGTGGGACCGCCCGGCTGCGGGAAGACGATGCTCGCGGAGAGGATGCCGGGGATCCTCCCGCGCCTTTCGCCCCCGGAGGCG
>CAZUYI010000441.1:0-2216 GCA_964624095.1 uncultured Verrucomicrobiota bacterium
CGCGGCACGCGCGCGAGCGTCGCCGCGACCTGTTCGTCCGTCGGGCCCCGCCGCGCCATCAGGAGCGGAGACGCCGGGGTGAGGTAATTTTCCGTGTCGAGAAACGGCTCGTACGCGGGCGCCCACTGGAATCGCGCGAGCGCGGCCAGGGCCTCAAGGTCCACGTGGTCGCCGATCCCGGCATAGAGGTCCGGCGCGCGCAAGAGCCAGAGCCGGTAGCCTTCCATGTGGTTGTTGATGTGCCACATGTCGCTCCATCCGTACGTCAACTGCGGGTGGCGCGTCGGGGCGATGGTATTCCACAGCGCGTAGCTCACGTCGCCGGCCGCGCGCTTCGGGACGTAGCGCGCAAAATCGTCGCCCGTCGCCGCGCGGTACGAGTCGAGGAAGTTGAACGGGCCGTTGGCGCCCTGGGTGAAATAGCCGATGGCGCCCCGCAGCGGCACGCTGTCGGGGGATGCCTCGAGCATCCGGAAAAACGCGGCATGCCGCCGGTAGCCTTCGCGCCACGCGTCCAGGCACAGGTCGGTGTCGAGGCCCTCGCACTCCGCCCCGAGGAACGCCAGGCCCAGGTACCAACCCATGACGACGTCCGTATAGCCGATGCCGTACCCGGAGGGGTCGTCCGGTTCCTTGCTCCCCCAGACGACGCGCCACTGCGTGTAGAAGTTGTGCAATGCCGGGAACAGCATGCGCCCGATCGCCTGGCGGCGTCCGGCGGGCAGCTCGTTGTACAGCCAGTCGTAGGCCGAGAGCGCGTTGATCCGGTGAAAGACCCGTGACGACGCATTCTGGTGCCCCGTGTAAATCGCGTCCCAGGTCGTGGCGGCATGCTCCAGGAACGCGGCGGCCCGTTCGAAATACGCCCGGTCTTCGGTCAACAGCCAGACCAGCGCGGCATGAGCCGCGTAATAGCCCCAGTGATCGGCCATCACCCGCCCGTGGCGGTCCTTGCCTTCCTCGCTCAGCATCCGGGCGCGCGCCGCATCGTCCAGGACGGGCGGTTCGGGATAGCGGTCCACCCGGCGTTTCAACTCCGCCAGCCAGGCCTGCTGCTCGGGGGTCAGGCCCTCGCGCTTGACCCGGTCGAGCGTGTCCCGGGTGAGGAACAGGCGCGGCCGGTCGCGCCGCAGCGCCCGCATCACGTCCACAAACGCCGGCGGCTCGCCCGGCCCGCGGGCGGCGCCGGATGCCTCGAGGCGCACCGGCTCCGGGCTCGTGTTCCAGATCTCGACGAGGTCAATCAGTTCCAGGAGTTGTTCGGTCTCCGCCTGCCATTGCCGGCGCTGCGCCTCGGCCGCCGTGCTGTGCGCGTCCACGTCCAGCAGGGCGCGGAGTTCCTTCCGGGCGTCGTCGTACCGGCCTTCCCGCAGGAAGGCGCGCGCCGCGGCGCTGTGCCCCTTGCGGGCGTACAGCGTGGCGGTGTACCCCGCGGGCGCGACGCCCGGCCGCGACGACACGGCCGCCGCGCGCGCATACGCGTCCCGCGCGCGCTCCCATTGGCCGTCGTCCCGCCAGGCATCGCCCGCCAGCAGCGCGGCGTCGCCCTGCTGCGCCGGTCCGGCGTTGGTCAGGGCCGCTATGTCCTGGCAGAGCCGCCGCACCCTGTCGCGATCCGGGGCGAGCCGCTCCACCTGCCACGCCTCCGCCAGACCCAGGAGCGCCGCGGCCTTTTCCGTGTCGGTGCCGGCCAGCCGCGCCGCCGCCTCGAACTCCTCGCGCGCGCGCGCGGCCATCGCCGCGCTGCCCCGCAACGACGCAACCTTGTGGTAGAGGTCCCGGCCGGACGCCATCCGTTGCACGTATTCCGCGGCCGGGTCGCCCGCGGTCAGTTGGAAGGCGGCGCTCCCGCCGATCACCGCCGCCGCCAGCACGTTCTCGCCCGCTTTCAGGGGCAGCTCGATTTGGTAGTTGGCCGTGGTGACGGGCGTCTTCTTGTTGCCGGCGGCGAGCGTGTCGAAGACCGGCTTGCCGTTCAGCCACCAGTGCATCCACCAGTCCGCGCCGACGCCGAGCCGGGCCACCGTGTCCTGCTCCACGCGGACCGGCGCGAACACGTATACCGTCTGGCCGCGGCGCACCTCACCGAAGCGCGCGCCGAAGTCGAGCCGCCTCTCCGAGTCGGCGCTCATCGTGCGCCCCGTGCAGCAGACGCCGCCAATCGTCAATTCCGCCGGCATGCGCTTCAGCAGGTCGTCCGGAAGCAGCGCCGCCCG